>JAKOWQ010000267.1 GCA_029781465.1 Pseudomonadota bacterium | reverse complement strand
AGCGGGAGGGGACCGATCAGCGCCTCGAGGTGGGGCACGGCGGCGGTGGTCTCACCCGCGCCGCCACCCAGCCCGACGCCGTGCTCGGCGATCAGGATCAGCGAGGGTGCGGCATCATAGTCGGGCGAGCCGGGGGCATCGGGATCGGCCACCGGCAGGTAGAATAGCGAAAGCGGCGCGCCCTTCTTGCCATCGCGGGCCCAGGTGATGCGATCCCCCTCGTCCTGGCGCAGCAGCGCGACGAAGGGCTGGCCGATCAGCTGGGCGTTTGCGTCGCCAGTGGCGCGCTGGGCGAAACCGGCGCTCGCCGCGCGCACCGTGCCATCGGGATCGACGATCGCCAGGCTGAACCCCGCTTGGGCCAGCGCCCGTCCCATCTTGCCATCAAGGTGCGGGACTAGTTCGGCCACCGGATCGGGCGAAGACAGCGGGGCGAAGGTCCAGACCAGATAGTCGTCGCCCCGGCCCGAACGCAGCGCGCTGGCCTTCCACCGCCCGGTCGGACTCTCGATCAGATCGGCACTGCCCTTGCCATCGCGCCAGGCCGACCGGCCAGCCTTGGCCAGGCGTTCGAGCGAGGCGTTGTCCGCGGCAAGGCGCGGCGGGGCATGGCCCGCGCCGAACCACTCCTCGTAGCGCGGATTGGCGCAGACTAGCCGACCGGCGCGGTCGGTGATCGCCACTGCCGCATCGGCGCGGTCGATCGCGGTTACCGTCACTGACCAGTCGGGCATGGCATAGCCCGGCTCGGCGGCGACGGCGCGCGGACGTCCAAGCATCCAGGCCAGCGCGCCCAGGGCGATCAGGCCAGCCGCGAAGCCCGCCACCACCAACAACTGCCCACTCGCGGCCCAGACGATCGCTCCGCTCGCCAGCGCGGCAAGGCCAAGCGCCAGGCGCTCGAGCGGAGCGGCGCGCGCGGGAGCGGCCGCTGCCTTCATCCCGCCGGTTCCCGCATCCGCGCTTCGGCCAGCCGCTGCGCACGCTTGCGCCCAATCCACCAGCGCCAGCCGAACGAGGTGAACAGATAGCCCACCGCCGCAAACACCGTCGCGATCACGAACATGCCGAAAGCCACGGTCGGCCCCTTCTGGGTGAGGATCGCGAGCAGATGGTCGGTCTCGGTTGCCTGCATGGTCTGGCTGACCGGGGCGACCACGGTCATCGCATCGACCCTGAGCAGGAAATTACCGACCCGGTCGGCAGCGTAGACGATAACCGGAAGAAAGGCCGGAAAGCCGATGAAGGTTGCCGCCAGTGCGACCGGGATATTGGCGCGCACAAACACCGCCAGCAGGGTGGCGGTGATGAAATGGGCCAGCGGGATCATGATCCCGACGAACAACCCAAGCGCCATGCCGCGCGGCACCGAACGGCGATTGAAGCGCCACAGGTCGCTGCGCAGGACGTGCTTGGCAAAAGGCTTGATCCAGCGGTTGCGTTCCAGCTCTTCGCGGGTCGGCACATGGCCCTTGAACCAGTTGACGGTGCGGGATGCGAAGGTGCTCATTTGTAGTCCCGCATAATCCGCTGCTGATCCCGCTTCCAGTCGCGTTCCTTGATCGTCGCGCGCTTGTCCGCAACGTTCTTGCCCTTGGCCAGGGCCAGCTCGACCTTGGCCCGGCCGCGGCTGTTGAAATAGACCGAAAGCGGCACCAGCGTCATCCCCTTGCGCTCAACCGCACCCTGCAGCCGATCGACCTCGCGGCGGTGGAGCAGCAGCTTGCGGGGCCGCTTGGGTTCATGGTTGAAGCGGTTGCCGTGGCTGAATTCGGGAACGTTGGAATTGACCAGCCAGACCTCACCATTCTTGACCTCGGCATAGGACTCGCCGATCGATCCTTCGCCAAAACGCAGACTCTTCACCTCGGTCCCGGTCAGCGCGATCCCGGTCTCAAGCGTCTCGTCGATATGGTAATCGAACCGCGCCCGCCGGTTTTCGGCGACCACTTTCTTCTTGTCGAACTGGGCGTGGGTGGGACGGGCCATGATTGGGGGGCATGTAGGGGGTGAAAGGGGAAAAGGGAACGGGGCAAATCCCGCACTTGCCAATGTTATTGTATTATGACAGCAATACACATTGTCCCGATGCGCTGGAGATCCCGCATGAATACCTTGCCCGCTGACCTTCCTCCCGTCGCAACCTGGCGGATCAACGCCATGCGCCTGCTGTTCCTGCTGATGGCCTGCTTCATGGGCGGGTTCGTGTGGTACCGGCTGCTGTTCGAGGTTACGGGCCAGCCGTTGCAGTGGGGTCTGGCCAAATCGATGCTGGCGGCACTCGCACTGATGAGCCTGCTTGGCGTGCGCTATCCGCTCCAGATGCTGCCATTGATGCTCTATGAAACGGCCTGGAAAACGATCTGGCTGACGCTGGTTGCCTTCAGGGCCTGGCTGGCGGGCGATTGGAATCTCGAATTCCAGGGCCTGTTCAACGACTGCATCGGGATCGTCATCGCCTATTTCATCATCCCGTGGCGCCATGTCTGGGCGCGCTATTTCACCCAGCCGATGGAGCCGTTCAGGCAACGACGCTAGACAAGCCCCGCATGCTCCAGCGCGGCGTCCACCGCCTTGCGGCTGCTCGCGCTGGAGGCGACCAGCGGTAGGCGCACTTCCTCGCCGATCCAGCCCAGTACGCGCTGCATCGCGTACTTGATCGGCGCGGGCGAGGCATCGGTGAACAGCGCCTGGTGCAGCGGAAACAGCCGTTCGTTGAGCGCGTGGGCCCTGGCACCATCGCCCGCCAGGCTTGCCGCTTGAAATTCGGCGCAGAGCCGCGGAGCGACATTGGCGGTTACCGAGATGCAGCCGGTTCCCCCACCGGCGTTGTATTGCAGCGCCATATCGTCGTTGCCGCACAGCTGCAGGAAGGTACCGCCCAGCCCCAACCGGTGTGCGGTTAGCCGGGTCATGTCGCCGCTGGCATCCTTGATCCCGACGATCCGCTCGGGAAAGCGCCGTGCCAGTTCCACCACCGTCTCCGGCCTGATGTCGGTCACCGTGCGGCCGGGAACGTTGTAGAGCACCATCGGCAGCTCGACGCGCTCTGCCAGATAGCTGAAGTGGGCGAGCAGCCCGGCCTGGCTGGGCCGGTTGTAATAGGGCGCGACCATCAGCGCGGCATCGGCGCCAAGATCCTTTGCCACCTGCATGTGCCACAGCGCAGTCTGGGTATCGTTCGATCCGCACCCGGCGATCACCGGAACCAGTCCGGCCGCGACCGCAATGCAGACTTCGAACAGACGGTGCTGCTCCTCGCTGGTGATGCTGGGCGCTTCACCCGTGGTCCCGCAAGGGACCAGCGCGCTGGAACCTTCGGCAATCTGCCACTCGACCAGACGGCGGAAGGCATCCTCATCGATCGTTCCGTCGCGAAAAGGAGTCACCAGAGCCGGAATCGAGCCGGAGAACATGGACTTTGCCCTTGCCATTGCCGCATAGAGGCCGCTGATATGCCTCGCGCTTGCGGGGTTTCGTTCGTCAAGCGTCCCTTAAGGAGCCTTTTTCCAGAATGTCCAGCATGGTCCGCAACACAATATCTGCTGCCCTTGTCATGCTGGCTTTCAGCCCCATTGCCGCGCTGGCACAGGAAACCGGCGAGCCGGACGGGGTGGAATGGGATCACGCCCGCGCGGCGCTGCTCGCCAGCCCGGGCGGTAATATGGCTGTGGCGATCCAGCGCTGGAAGCAGCTGAGCACGTCCGAGCGATTTACCTTTGCCGACTATGCCGGGTTCATCGTGGCCAATCCGGGCTTTCCCGACGAGGCGAAGCTGCGCGCCTATGCCGAGCGCGCGCTCGAACGCGAGGCGGTCTCGCCCGAGCGGATCGCGGCCTATTTCGACCGCGTTCCGCCGTTGGGCAATTTCGCGCGAGCACAATATGCCCTGGCTCTGTTCGCGCTGAACCGGCCCGAGGCCAATGAGGTTGGTCTTGCCGCCTGGCGCGGCGGGGCGATGAGCGACGTCAGCGAAGCCTATCTGTTTCCCAAGCTCGGCCCGGTGCTGACCCTCGCCGATCACGACGCGCGGATGAACGCCCTGCTGTGGGCTTCGAACGCGATCCAGGCCGATCGGCTGCTGCGCTTCACCTCGCCCGCGCTGCAACCGCTGTTCGCGGCGCGGATCAGTCTGGCCAAGAGCATCGATCCGCTTGCCGCGGGCCTGAGCCTTCCGCCCGGTACCGAACGCGATCCCGGCTATGTCTTCAATCGTGTCCGCTGGCTGCGCACCAGCGGGCAATGGGACGCCGCAGCACAGCTGCTTGCCACGCGTCCTCCGCTTTCCGCCCCTGCCGCCGATCCGCGCCGCTGGGTGGCAGAGCTGCTGGCCGTGGCGCGGCGCAGCAGCGATAGCGGCGCGGTGCGGATCGCGGCCTCGATCGACGATGCCTTTGCGCCCGGTGCCGATATCAGCGCGATGGCCTATGCCCTGCGCGACGATTACACCTCGCTGATGTGGCTGGGCGGAACCAAGGCCCTGTGGAGCCTGGGCGACGGCGCCCGCGCCGCGCCGCTGTTCTGGCGCTATGGCGCGGCGGCGCGCACCCCGCAAACCCGCGCCAAGGGCTTTTACTGGGCCGGTCGGGCGATGCTTCAGGCCGGGCAGGAAACCGAGGCACAGCGTTATTTCGAAATGGCCGCCGCCTATCCCGACATCTACTATGGCCAGCTGGCGCTGGAACGGCTTGGCCGCCCCCTGCCGCCGCTCGATACCCAGCCAAGCGTGGTTCCAACCGCGGCCGAGCGCGCCGCGTTCGAGGCACATCCGCTGACCAGGGCGGTGCGCGAGGTTGCGCGCGAGACCGACTGGCCCACTGCGGTGCGGTTTTTCCGCGAGCTGGCCGAACAGGCGGAAACCGAGGCGGATCATGTGTTGGTGGTCGATCTCGCCCGTGAGCTTGGCCGCCGCGATCTGGCGGTGATCCTGGGTCAGGCGGCGCACGCCGATGGACACGGCATCTACCGCAACACCAGTTTCCCGATGATCCCCACCCCGCAAGGATCGGACTGGACCATGGTTCACGCGATCAGCCGCCAGGAAAGCCAGTTCGCCCAGAACGCGGTCAGCCATGCCGGTGCGCGGGGGCTGATGCAGCTGATGCCGGGCACCGCGCGCGAACAGGCGGGCAAGCTCGACCGTGAATATCTGCCCCAGGCGCTGACCGGCGATGCCGGCTACAACATGCTGCTGGGCGATGCCTATTTCCGCCGCATGCTCAATTACTATTCCGGCAGCTATCCTCTGGCGGTCGCGGCCTACAACGCCGGGCCGGGCAATGTGAACAAGTGGCTGGCGGCCAACGGCGATCCGCGCAAGGGCGGGCCGGACTGGGTCAGCTGGATCGAGCGGATTCCGATTTCGGAAACCCGCAACTATGTCCAACGGGTGCTTGAAAACGCGGTGGTCTATGAAGCGCTGCGCCCATCGAAGGCGAGCTACAACGGCCCCAACCCGCTGAGCCACTTCCTCGGCAAGGCTACCGCAGGCTGAAACGATGACGGGCGACGGGCCGCCGATTACTCCCGCAGGCCTCGCCGCGCTGCGCGCGCGCTACGATCACCTTCTGGGCAAGGAGCGTCCGGAGATCGTCGAGATCGTCAGCTGGGCGGCGGGCAATGGCGATCGCAGCGAGAACGGCGACTACCTCTACGGACGCAAGCGGATGCGCGAGATCGACCGCGAACTGGCGCATCTGGCGCGGCGGATGAAGGCCGTGCGGGTGATCGATCCGGCCCGCCAGCAGGATCGCGCCCGCGCCTGGTTCGGCGCGCAGGTGACCATCGCCGACGAGGACGATTGCCAGCGCACGCTGACCCTGGTCGGCGACGACGAGCAGGACGCGGGCGCGGGCCTGATCGGCTGGTCGGCCCCGCTGGCCCGGGCCTTGCGCGGTGCGGCGGTGGGCGATCTGCGCAAGGTGCGCCTGCCCGGCGGCGAAAAGGAATGGGAAGTGATCGAAATCGCCTATCCCGGTTAGCCCATCAGTTTCCTGTCGGCTTGCCCCCAGCCTTGATCACTACTCCGCCCTTCATCACGAAATCGACATGTTCGAGCACCCGCACGTCGCCCAGCGGATCGCCGCTGACCGCGATCACGTCGGCATAGTGCCCGGGCCGGAGCGAGCCCACGTCATTGCCCGCCCCCAGCAAATCGGCGGCGTTGAGCGTGGCGGCGCGGATCGCATCGATCGCGCTCATCCCCGCGCCGGTCATCAGCGCGAATTCCTGGGCGTTTTCGCCGTGGTCGGACAGCCCGAAGGTATCGGTCCCGAAGGCGATCTTCACCCCTGCCGCATAGGCATCGTGCAGGTTCTTTTGCAGCAGCGGCCCGATCACCAGCGCCTTTTCGGCGGTCGAGGGATTGAGCTGTTCGGGATGGGTCGTGGCGCGCTCGTAAACCTTCATCCCCACCAGCATGGTCGGGACCAGATAGGCACCGCTCTGCCGGAACAGCTTGTAGCTGCCGGCATCGGCATAGGATCCGTGCTCGATCGAATCCACACCCAGCGTCAACGCGTGATCGATCGCCAGCTTGCCGTGGGCGTGGGCGGCAACCTTCATTCCCAGCGCATGGGCGGCATCGACCGCAGCCTTGATTTCATCGTCGGCCATCAGTTGCAGCGACGGATCGTCGCCGATCGACATCACCCCGCCCGAGGGCATCAGCTTGATCAGATCGGCCCCTTGCCGGTGCAGCCGCCGCACCGCCTCGCGCGCCTGTTCGGGGCTGTCGACCAATGACGAATTCCAGTGCGGCAATTCGGCGAATTCGGGCAGCAGACCGTTGGCCGGATCGCCGTGCCCGCCGGTCGGCCCCAGCGCCGGTCCCGCCACCCACAGGCGCGGTCCGGGGATCGTCCCGTCGTCGATCTCGCGCTTGAGCGCCACCACCACGTTGATATCGGCCCCGGCATCGCGCACCGAGGTGAACCCGGCGAGCAGGGTATTGCGGGCGAAACCCACTGCGGCGATGGCATCCTGATAGCTGGTGCGGGTCACCGCGAGGCGGATCGGATCGATCTTGTGCCAGCCCTGGGTGATGTGAACGTGGCTGTCGATCAATCCGGGCAGCACGGTCTGTCCGGTCAGTTCGATCGTCTCTCCCCCGGCGGCGGGCGCGACATAGCCCAGCTCGATCGCGACGATCCGATCATCCTTGATGACGATCGAGACCTTCTCGCGGACCTGGCCGCTTTCAACCTCGATCATCCGCCCGGCGTGGATCACCACGTCCTTCGCCCAGGCTGGCATCGACCAGACCAGAGCCAAGGCAGCACCAGCGGCAAATTTTCCCCGATCCATGCAATCCCCCGTCAAACCGACCCAGCCGCAATAGATGCGCATTTCGGGGCTGGCGCAAGTGCAAAGGCGACCGCCGCGAAGGGTCCGTTGCTGACCAGTTTGGCTTTGACGAGCGCGCCGCTCTCACGCAATTTCAGTGTGATTCGTGAAGGGGATAGACGATGCGATCGGGGCTGAGGACAGTGTTGTTTGGTTTGGCCGCGATGGCGGGACTGGCCGCGCCAGCCGCCGCGCAGGAAGCCGCCGCACCGCCGCCCGCCACTGCTCCGGCAGCGCTAACTGCCGAAAGCTTCGCGCGCCTTCCCTTTGTCGAGCAGGCCAAACTCTCGCCCGATGGCAACAGCGTCGCGGGACTCTACGGAATTGCCGGCCAGCAGGTGATTGGCATAGCCAGGCTGTTCGACAAGACTTCCGCCCCGTTCAATATCGGGATTCCCGACGGCACCGAGGCATCATGGATCCGCTGGGTCAACAACGACAATATCGTGATCGGGCTTTATTCCCTGCTCCCGATCGGTTCGGGGGGTGAAAACTGGGTGGTCTCGCGGATGATCGGGATCAACACCAAGACCGGCAAAATCACCCGACTGCTGTGGGACAAGAATGGCCAGGACGCCGCCAACCTGATGTGGACTGCCAACGACGGTTCGCCCACCGTGCTCGCCGCGGCGCAGAACTCGATCTATCTAGGCGAGGAGTTCTGGCCCGCAGTCTACCGGGTCGATGTCGAAAAGGGCCGCGCCGTTCAGGTGCAGAAGGGGCGCGGCGGGGTCTTTGGCTGGTCGGCCGATGGCGCAGGGACCGTGCGATCGGGGTTCGGCTATGACGATTCCAGTCGCAAGTTCCGCCTCTACTATCGCGGCGAAGAAGGCAGCGGCGAGAGTTTGCGGATCGTCGACATCGCCGACAGCCGCAAGGATGAGGATATTGTAAGCCCGTTCCTGTTCCTGCCCGGTACCCATCACGCGATGGTGCTGCATGACAACCCGCAGGGCCGTACCGCGATCTATGAAGTCGACATGCTCACTCAAGAGGACGTGCGCACCCACTACGAAGCCCCCGGCGAAGGTGAGGTCGAGAGCGTGGTGGTTTCGCGCGACGGCCAGACCCTGCTCGGCGCCTGGATCAGCCACAACGTGCAGGAAGTTCACTGGTTCGACGAAACTCTGGCCAACGTGCAGGACAGCGTCTCGAAATCGGTCGCGCCGCGCAGGGCGCAGATCGTCTCGATGTCGCAGGATCGGACCAAGCTCCTGATCGTGGTCGACCGGCCCGACACTCCCGGCGCGCTCTATTATTTCGACCTCACCGCCGGGGCGATGCAGCGCATCGCGGTCATGAACGATGCACTTGGGACGAAGCCACTCGGCCCGGTCAAGATGATCCAGTACAAGGCCCGCGACGGCACCCAGATCGAGGCCGTGCTGACCTTGCCGCGCGGGCGCGAGGCGAAGAACCTGCCTATCGTGCTGCTTCCCCACGGCGGCCCCTGGGCGCATGACACCGACGATTATGACTACTGGGCGCAGTTCATCGCCAGCCGCGGCTATGCCGTCCTCCAGCCCAATTTCCGTGGCTCGACCGGTTATGGCACCGCCTTCATGAAGAAGGGCGAAGGCCAGATGGGCCTGGCGATGCAGGACGATGTCAGCGACGGTCTTGCCTGGGCGGTGGCGCAGGGGATCGCCGATCCCAAGCGCGCCTGCATCGTCGGCGCCTCCTATGGCGGCTATGCCGCGATGTGGGGGATCGCCAAGGATCCCGACCTTTATCGCTGTGCGATCTCGATCGCAGGGGTTTCCAACCTGCGGCGAGAGGTCAACGATTTTGGCGATAGCCTGATGGGCAACAAGTACAAGGATGACTGGGCCAAGATGACACCCGATTTCGCGGCCGTTTCCCCTGCCAATGCCGTGGCCCGGATCAAGGCGCCGCTGCTGCTGATCCACGGCAAGAAGGACATCACGGTCGATTTCAATCAGTCGTCGAACATGTTCGGCAAGATGCGTGCCGCGGGCAAGACGGTTGAACTGGTGCCCCTGCCCGAGGCCGATCATCACTTCACCCGCGAGGCCGACCGCAAGGTGCTGCTTACCTCGATCGGAGACTTCCTCGCCAAGTACAACCCGGCGGACCCGCCGCCGACCCCAGCCGCAAAGTAGCGACCTTTACAGCCCCCATTCGTGGACCGCCATGCCCGAGCGCTGGTACTCCAGATAGTCGGCGGTCAGGCGGAAGGGATCGCCGTGGCGGGCATGGTGCGCCAGCTGCCATTCGGCACCGTTGCGCCCCGTGGCGACGCGCTGTTCGATCACGTCGAGGTAACGCTCGATCGCCTGTGAAGCGGTGCCAAGCTGCTCCAGTCCACTCCGGGCCGGTTCAATCAGCAGCGCCAGCACCTGCCGCGCGGGGACCGTGCCCAGCCCAGGCCATTCCAGCTCTGCCCCGATCCCGTTACGCGCGGCGGCATAGAAGTTGGTCCTGGCCGCAGCGAAAGACAGCGCAGGCGGCTCGTCCGCCAAGGCCTGGCACGCGCCATAGAAGAAGGCGGCATTGGCGAACATGTCGATCACGCTGGGTCCGGCGGGCATCACCCGTTGCTCGAGCCGCAGGTGCGGTTTGCCATCGCCGTCGAACCCCACCAACGGGCGGTTCCACCGCCACAGAGTGCCGTTGTGCAGCCGAAGGTGGGCAAAGCGTTCTGGCGGCTCGTCGCTGCAGATCGGCAGTAGGACCGAAAACCGCTCCTGATTGTCTGAGAACAGCGCGCTCGGATCGCTTCCGGCATAGCTATCGCCAAAGGTTACCCGGCAAGGCAGCTCTGGATGCCCCGCAGCCCCTGCCAGCGCTTGCTCGAACAGGGCAATGCGGCTCTCGTGCCACAGCGGGCGGCCGAACAGGAACGGCGAATTTGCACTGAGCGCCAGCAGGGGACCACTGAGCATGATCGAGGCATCGAAGGCCCGGCCGATGTCGGCTGCCCCCACCTGCCAGTGAAGCTGGAACGAGGTGGTCGCCGCTTCCAGCATCACGTCCGCATGGCGCGCGCGCAAGGCTCCGGCACCGGGAATCGCGCTGTCGATCGCGATTTCGAGCGGCTCGCCCCCGCGCAGCCGCATCACCTCGCGGTTGAGCGCGACATAGCGGTTTGAAGGCGTCATCATCGCCAGATTGAGATCGGCATCGCGCAGGGTCGGCAAGGTGCCGATCGCAATCGCGGTATCGACATCCTCGTGCGCCACCGCGACGCAACGCGCCCAGGTTGCCGCCAGCTCCCGTTCCATCGCGAGCAGACCCTCACCGGCAGGAGAGCGCGGCGTGCCGTTGATCTCGATATTGAAGCGCGACAGCTCGGGCACCACCAGCGGATCGTTCACATGAGCCAGAAAAGTCTGGTTGTGGGGCGCGGGAAACATGTTGCGATCGATCAGCCAGGCTTCGAGCTCGAAACCAGCGACCGGCCCCGCGCTTGAGAATTCACCCGCCGCAAACATCGCGCGGGCCAGTGCGGTTTCCTCGGCCAAGGCGCGGGCAAAGCGCGCACGATCGGCCTCGTCAAAGCCTGCGGAGGCGATTTCCTGTCCCATGGCGCTCTTCCCCTGCGCGGCGGTTCTGTGCCAAAGGCGCGCAATGCGCCAGACCTTCGCCGTCCCCGCAAGTGCTTATTCGCCGGTGGCGCGGCGCGCCTTGTGCTGGATCAAGCCGCTGCTGGCGCTGGGTGCGCTTGCCGCAGCCCCGGTTCTGGCGCGCGATGGCCTGGGTGTTTTCAGCGACTGGGCGGCATTCCGCGATCCGGCGGAGCCGCGCTGCTATGCCATCGCCAAGGCCCAGCCATCGACCATGCAGCGCGACTATCAGCCCTACGCCGATGTCGCCTGGTGGCCGCGCAAGCAGATACGCGGTCAGGTCCACTTCCGGCTTTCTCGCAAGTTGCAGCCGGGGGCCGCGATCACGCTTTCCATCGGCGGTCAACGGATCGCGCTGACCGGCGGCGGGGGCGATGCCTGGGCGGCGGACAAGCGCGGTGACGCGGCGATCGTGGCGGCGATGCGATCGGCCCGCGAAATGACGGTCAGCGCGCGCGATGCCAGCGGGCGCGGCTTTTCCAACACCTGGAGCCTGGCCGGGGCCGCCACCGCAATGGACGCCGCCACCGTGGGCTGCGCGCAGCTTAGCTAGCTTTTCGCGGCGACCCGCACTATATCGCGCGACCTTATGGCCGACACCGCGCTCATGCCGATCCCCGGCAACATCGATCCCGTCCCCACCCCGCGTGAAGTTACGCCGCGCGCCGATGGCCGGGTCGACCTGATCGGACTGCCCAAGAAGCGCATTGCCGAACTGTTCGAGGCGGCCGGGCTTGATGCCAAGGCGGCCAAATTGCGCGCCAAGCAGGTGTTCCACTGGCTCTATCACCGCGGCGTCACCCAGTTCGAGGCGATGACCGATATCGCCAAGACCATGCGTCCCTGGCTGGCGACGCGCTTCGTGATCGGGCGCCCCGAGGTGGTTCTGGCCCAGCATTCGAGCGACGGCACCCGCAAGTGGCTGCTGCGCACCGATGATGGCCAGGAATTCGAGATGGTCTTCATCCCCGACGCCGATCGGGGCACGCTGTGCGTATCGAGCCAGGTCGGCTGCACGCTCAACTGCCGGTTCTGCCACACCGGAACGATGCGGCTGGTGCGCAACCTCACCCCCGGCGAGATCGTCGGACAGGTCATGCTGGCACGCGATGCCCTGGGCGAGTGGCCCAAGGGCGGCGGGACCATGGCCGGGCTTGACGATGATGAGGATGAGGGCAGCTACTCCGCCGATGGCCGTCTGCTGACCAACATCGTGATGATGGGCATGGGCGAGCCGCTCTACAATTTCGACAACGTCCGCGATGCGCTGAAGCTGGTGATGGACGGCGATGGGCTGGCACTTTCCAAGCGTCGCATCACGCTTTCGACCAGCGGCGTGGTGCCGATGATGGAGCGCTGCGGCGATGAGATCGGGGTCAACCTCGCGGTTTCGCTCCACGCGGTGAGCAAGGACGTGCGCGACGAGATCGTGCCGATCAACCGCAAGTATGGGCTCGAAGAGCTGCTTCAGGCCTGTGCGGACTATCCCGGTGCCTCGAACGCGCGGCGCATCACCTTCGAATATGTGATGCTGAAGGACAAGAACGACAGCGACGAGGACGCGCGCGAGCTGGTGCGGTTGATCCGCAAGTACAAGCTGCCCGCCAAGGTCAACCTTATCCCGTTCAACCCCTGGCCCGGTGCGCTGTACGAATGCTCCACGCCTGAACGGGTCCGGCGCTTTTCGGAAATCGTGTTCGAGGCCGGGATCAGCGCCCCGGTCCGCACCCCGCGCGGGCGCGATATCGATGCCGCCTGCGGCCAGCTCAAGACCGCCGCCAAGAAACTGAGCCGCGCCGAGCTTGACCGCCTGGCCGAAGAAAAGCAGGCCGCGCTCGGCTAGTCGCGTGCGGCGCACGGTTTACCTTCGCGAGCAATCGGCGGTTCAGCATTGCTGCTAGAACCTGCACCGCGACCAATCGAGGAGACTTTCCGATGCGCAAGCCCCTGATCGCCGCCACGCTCGCCCTGTTCGCGCTGCCCGCGCTGACCCCGGCGCTCGCCGATCCCCCGCCCTGGGCCCCGGCCAACGGCTATCGCTCCAAGCGCGGTGACATCGCCTATCGCCGCACCGACAACGGGATCAATTACTGGCGGGGCTCGGACGGGCGCTATTACTGCCACCGGGGCGATGGCACGGTCGGCCTGCTGGTCGGCGCGGCGCTGGGCGCGCTGATCGGCCGGGCGATCGACACTCATGGCGAGCGCGCCACCGGCACCATCCTGGGGGCCGCCGCAGGCGCGCTGATCGGCAATGAGCTTGCCAAGGGACCAACCCGCTGCCGCTGACTTGACGGCGCGCACCGCCGCCCGCAAGGCTGGCGCGATGGAGCGTCCGCAAATCCTGATCACCGGAGCCGCGCGGCGGATCGGCGCCGTGCTGGCCCGAGCCTTTGCCGGGGCGGGATGGCACGTGCTGGTCCACGTCCACCGCTTGTCGGATGAAGCGCGGGCTTTCACCGCCTCGCTCCCCAGCGCCGAACTGGTGGCCTGCGACCTGCTCGATGGTGACGCCGCGCTGGCAATGGTCGAACAGCTGGCCGGAAAGTTCGATGACTGGCGGATGCTGGTCAACTGCGCGGCGGTGTTCGTGCCCGACAACGCCGAAGCGATCGATCCGGCAGTGTTCGCAGAGGCGATCACGGTCAATGCCGAAACCCCCACCCGCATGGCCCAGGCCTATCTGGCGCGGGCGCGGTCGCCGGAGGGGCGGCGGGTGATCCAGTTCCTCGACCAGAAGCTGCTCAACCCCAATCCCGATTTCTTCAGCTATACCATGGCCAAGCACGCCTTTTCCGCGAGCGTCAGGATGCTGGCCATGGCCCATGCCGGCAGCCTTGACCGGATCTATGGCCTTGCGCCCGGGGCGATGCTCGCCAGCTTCGATCAGCAGCCCGAAGAGCATGAAGTGAGCGGGCGGATGAACCTGCTGGGGCGGCTGACCGAACCGCAGGAACTGGCCGATGCCGCGCTGTGGCTGGCACAAGGCTGGCTGGCGAGCGGCGAGACGCTCTATGTCGATTCGGGACAGCACCTGCTTTCCCAGCCGCGCGATGTGCTCTACCTCGCGCGGCAATGAGCGAAGCCTTCCTTGCCTCGACCGCGCTGGTCGCGCTGGCCGAGATTGGCGACAAGACCATGCTGCTGGCGATCGTGCTGGCCGCGCGGCTGCGCGCGCCCTGGGCAATCCTGATGGGCATTTTCGTGGCGACCATCGCGAACCATGCTTTGGCCGCGCTGGTCGGCAGCGAGGTAGCGGGGCTGCTCCAGGCGCCGTGGTTCCGCGTTGCGGTGGCGCTGGGCTTCGTCGCCATGGCCGCCTGGACCCTGGTGCCCGACAAGCTGGATGAGGAAGAAGACGAGGTTCGCCAGCGCGGCGGCGCCTTCCTGACCACGCTGGTCAGCTTCTTTCTGGTCGAAATGGGGGACAAGACCCAGGTCGCCACGATCGGGCTCGCCGCGCATTACCACGCGGTGCTGGTGGTCGCTGCCGGGACCACGCTGGGAATGATGCTGGCCAACGCGCCCGCGGTGTTCCTGGGTGAGGCGCTGGTGCGGCGGATATCGTTCAAGGCCACACGCATGGCGGCCGCCTTGCTGTTCCTGGTGCTTGGATTGTGGCAGCTGGCCGAACTTGCGGGGCTGACCGGCTGAATTGGCTTTGCGCATTCGCCAAGGGGGCATAGACTTGCCCCATGTGGTTGCTCGACAAGATGCTCAAGGCCCTGATCCGCAAGGGTCGACTGGTGCTTACCGACTATGACGGCAGGCAATACACCTATGGCGATCCTGCGGCCGAGGCGCTGCATGTCCGCCTGACCGACAAGGACGCGGCATTTCACATCGCGCGCGATCCCCGGATCGGAGCGGGCGAGGCCTATATGGACGGGCGGCTGGTGATCGAACCGCCGCACGATATCCGTGATTTCATCCTGTTGGTGATGAGCCAGGGCGATGGCGGCAAGGTCCGCCCGCGCAATCCGCTGCGCCGCCTGGCCGACCGGATCGGATCGAAGCTCGATCAGAACAACTACCGCGCCCGCGCCGCCAAGAATATCGAACACCACTATGACTTGACCCGGCGCTTCTACGAGCTGTTCCTCGATGCCGACCGGCAATACACCATGGCGCTGTGGCGCGATCCGAACGGCACGCTTGAACAGGCCCAGCTTGAAAAGAAGGCGCTGATCGCCGCCAAGCTGCATATCCAGCCGGGAATGCGGGTGCTCGATATCGGATCGGGCTGGGGCGGCTTCGCGCTGTTCCTCAACAAGCACTACGGCTGCGAGGTGCTGGGCGTGAGCCTCGCCCCCGATCAGGTGCGCTTCGCCCAGGAACGCGCCGAGGCAGCTGGGGCGGCCGACAAGGTCCGCTTCGAGCTGATCGATTACCGCGACGTCAGCCAGACCTTTGACCGGATCGCCTCGATCGGCATGTTCGAGCACGTCGGGCTCGGCAACTACGATGAGTATTTCGCCAAGTGTTACGATCTGCTCGCCGATGACGGGGTGATGCTGACCCACACCATCGGGCGGCTAAAGGGCTCGGGCGGGACCGACAAGTGGAACCGCAAATACATCTTCCCCGGGCACTACCTGCCGACATCGAGCCAGATGGCCTCTTCGCTTGAGCGGACCGGCCGGGACATCTCGGATCTCGAGGTCTTGCGCTATCACTATGCCTACACCCTGGCCGAATGGTACCGCCGGGCCACGCTGCACCGCGCCGAGATCGAAGAACTCTACGACGCTCGGTTCTTCCGCATGTGGCAATTCTATCTGGCCGGGGGCGAACAGGGCTTTCGCCACGGGCAACTGGTCAACTACCAGTTCCAGACCGCCAAGCGCCGCGACGCCCTGCCGATCACCCGCGAATACATCGAAGCCGAAGCCGCGCGGCTGGTTTCGGCCGATGTGGCGCCCGAATGGCACCTCGCACCCAAGGCGGCAGAGTAGCGGTTGCGATAGCGCCCCCGCCCTGCTAGCCGCGCCCCCGCACATATCCGCGGGAGTCGCCGATGTCCGATATCAAGAAAGTCGTCCTCGCCTATTCGGGCGGTCTCGACACTTCCGTCATCCTCAAGTGGCTTCAGGTTACCTATAACTGCGAAGTGGTGACCTTCACTGCCGATCTCGGCCAGGGGGAAGAGCTGGAACCGGCGCGGGCCAAGGCCAAGCTGATG
>JAKOWQ010000263.1 GCA_029781465.1 Pseudomonadota bacterium | reverse complement strand
ATCGGATCCTGCGCCTGGCGCTTGGTGCCGACGAACAGCACCTTGCCGCCCGCGCGGACGGTGGCATCGACGAATTCGAGCGCGCGCGCCATCAGCGGCACGGTCTGCGAAAGGTCGAGAATATGGATGCCGTTGCGGGCGCCGAAGATATACGGCTTCATCCGCGGGTTCCAGCGGTGGGTCTGGTGGCCGAAGTGCGCGCCGGCCTCGATCAATTGCTGCATTGTGACGACAGGAGCCGCCATAGGTCTTTCCTTTCCGGTTTCACCTCTGGGAAGCTGGAACCGTGCGGAAAAGGCCCGCTGCGGCACCGGTATGTGGTGCTTCCCATGTGGATTTGCCCGGGGGAACGTCCCGCGGGCCGCGCGCCCTTAGCGGGGTTCGGTGGCGATTGCCAGAGCTTATTTGGCCCCGGCCTGCCTGGCTCGGGAATGCCATGCGCGCATCGCGGGGCGATTCGATCCTTGACCAACCGGGCGATGAACGTAAATTGTCATCATTGACAAGATTCGCGAAACCGGAGTGCGATCATGGCGCGTCCACGAATTGGCCAGGAACGCCGGGAGGAAATCCTCGCCGCCTTTGAAGCCTGTGTCGCCCGCAAGGGTTTTGCCGGAACGACGCTTACCGATGTCGCCCAGGAGGCGGGCCAGCCTCGCTCGCTGGTTCGCTACTTCATCGGCAACCGCGCCGACATGGTGAACGCCCTGATCGACCGCCTGCTGCTGCGCGGCGAAGAGCAGTTCCGGCAGTGGCCTGGCCACGGCACGCCCGAGGACATGCACCGATTCGTGCTCGATCGGATATTTGCCGACCAGACCACCAATATCGTCATCATGGAACTGTGGCACCTTGCCCTGCGCGACGATGCCCTGCGCGCGCGCCTCGCCGCGATCTACAAGCAGGTGATCCTCGAAGTTGCCGCCATGATGGCAGACGAAAACGATCCCCATCCCGAGGCTCAGGACCGGGCATTTTCGGCGGTAGCCCTCGCCTTCGGGACGGCATTCTTTCGTTACCTGGGCATCGCCCCGGCCAGCCCCGATCGCATTCGCGCCATCTCGCGCCAGCTGCTCGATCAGCACTCCCTCTCAGCGCAGGAGCTTGAGACATGACACAAAGCGGCATCGTCGAACTGGGCCTGTTCTCCGGCCAACCGCAATTCGAGAATTTTGCCCGGTTCAAGGATATGCTGCCGGTTTCGCGCATGGCGGCATCCGCCACGCCGCACCGCTTTGCCCCCGGCGCTGCGGTGCCCCTGCCGGCCAGCTATGAATTCGAGGGCGCGGTCCATCCCTCGGATGCCTTCCTCGCGGCGACCGATACCGCTGCCGTGCTGGTGCTGAAGGACGGAAAGCTGGTCAACGAAACCTACCGGCTGACCGGCGGCCCCGAGGTCCAGTGGATCAGCTGGTCGGTAGCCAAGAGCTTCGTCTCGGCGCTTGTCGGCATCGCGGTTGAGGAAGGCCACATCGGCGCGATTTCGGATCCGATCAGTGCATACATCCGCGTCGAACCCGGCTCGGCCTACGACAACGTCAGCATCCGGAGCGTCCTGCAAATGGCGTCGGGCGCGCGCTGGAATGAGGACTATTCCGATCCCGAATCCGACGTTCACCGCCTCGGCGCGGCGATGTCGGGGGCGATGTCGCTGGACGATTTCGTCGCCACCATGGTGCCCGAGGCGCAGCCGGATACGGTCTGCCGGTACAACAGCGGCGACACCCAGGCGCTGGGGGCCTTGCTGGTCCGCGCGACCGGGCGATCGCTCACCGAATACATGCACGAAAAGCTGGTCGAGCCGCTGGGATTCGAATGCGATGCCTATTGGCTGATCGACGGCGCGGGGATGGAAATGGCCTTTGCCGGCCTCAACATGACCGCGCGCGACTTCGCCAGGCTTGGCGAGCTCTATCGCAACCATGGGCGCTGGAACGGGCGCCAGATCGTTCCCGAAGCCTGGGTGCGGGCCTCGGTCAGGGCCGATGCCCCGCATCTTGAGCCAGGACACCCGATTCTGGCCGACCATCCGCTTGATCTGGGCTATGGCTACCAATGGTGGCTGCCGAACGGTGATCGCGGCGAATTCAGCGCGATCGGCATCTACAACCAGCTGGTCTATGTCGACCCGTCGCGCGGCGTAACGATCGTCAAGCTGTCCGCCAACCCGGCCTATGGAACCTCCATGGATGAGCACACCAACCGCGAAATGGAAAACATCGCGTTCCTGCGCGCCATCGCCGCGTCGTTCGATCGGATCTGAGCGCCTGCGTCCAATCCGGCGCACTTCGCAGGACAATCGCTGCGGCGGCAGAGAATTTCCCTCTTGACACGTCGGAACAAATAGAGAACACCGTTCGCATTGGAACGGAACAGGAACTTTCCTAGCCGAACCATCAGTTATCCACAAGCCCTCCACAGCCTGTCCCCAGGCGCGGACGGCCCGGCAGGAGCCTGGTTATGAACGGTCTGGCGCAGATTCTCCCCTTTGCCGCGGTTGCCGCCTTCGCGCTGATTTCGATCGGTTCGACGCTGTGGAATGCCCTGCCCGCGATCATGCGGCTGCGCGGCGAACTTGCGCGCGGCCCGGAAATGCGGACCTATACCTACCGGATCAGCGAAACGGTCGGGCGCTGGGACGATGGCACCGTGGTGGCCTTCCCGGTCAGGCCGAAGGCGCGGCTCCATCGCCCCCACGCCCCGCGCGCTGCCGCTTGAAGCGGGCATAGAGCACCAGCCCGAGCGGAATGGTGGCAAGATAGATCGCGCCGATCCCCAGCAGCGTCCACCACGGCTCGCTGACCAGCGCCGCGCCGGTCAGCCCGAGCAAGGCGATAGCCTCCAGACGGACCGCGCGGCGCAGGCGCAGCTTGCCCCAGCTCAGCGTCGGCAGGCTGGAAATCAGCAGGAAGGCCATGTCGACAAGCCAGGCCGCAACCAGCCGGGGATCGCGAAACAGCGCCTCGCCGGTCTGGATCCACAGGTACATCGGCATGAAGGCCAGCCCCGCCCCGACCGGCGCGGGCACCCCGGTAAGGAACCCGGCGGCCTTGCGCGGTTCATCGGCCAGGTCGATCCGGGCGTTGAACCGCGCGAGCCGCAGCGCCATGCAGACCGCGAAGGCCAGCGCCGCGAACCAGCCGCCGCGCGGCACCTCCTGCAGCGACCACATGTAGAGCACCAACGCCGGGGCCACCCCGAACGAAACATTGTCGGCCAGACTGTCCAGCTCGGCTCCGAAGCGCGATTGCGCCTTGAGCAGGCGGGCGATGCGCCCGTCGATCCCGTCGAGCATCCCGGCCAGCACCACCGAGCCGATGGCCTTTTCCCAATCGCCGGCAACGGCGAAGCGGATCCCGGTCAGCCCCATGCACAGCGCCGCCGCGGTGATCGCGTTGGGAACCAGCGCCCGCAGCGTCAGCCCGCCGGGCAGCGAGGGGGCATCGCTCATTGAGCGATGCCCTCGATCAACAGCTGCTGCCCGATTTCGGCCAGAACGGTTTCGCCCGCGATCACTTTTTGCCCGATCAGCACCTTCGATTCGGTCCCGGCGGGGAGATAGACATCGACCCGGCTCCCAAACCGGATCAGCCCGACCCGCTGCCCGGCCGCCAGCATGTCACCCGGCTTGACGAAGGGCACGATCCGCCGTGCCACCAGCCCGGCAATCTGGGTAAAGCCGATCGCGCGCCCGTCGCCGCGCTCGATCAGGATGTGCTGGCGCTCGTTCTCCTCGCTCGCCTTGTCGAGATCGGCGTTGAGGAACTTGCCCGGAACATAGACCACGCGGCGCACCGTGCCGCCAACCGGCGCACGGTTGATGTGCACATCGAACACCGACATGAAGATCGAGATCCGCGTCACCAGCCCTGGCGCCAGCCCCGGCGCCCCGGTGCCGTCGTCGAGCACCAGCTCGCGCGGCGGCTCGACCTGGCGGATCAGCGTGATCAGGCCATCGGCGGGGGAAACAATCAGGTTGTCACCCTGCGGGGTAACGCGCTGGGGATCGCGGAAAAAGGCCAGGATCGCCGGAACCAGTACCGCCAGCGGCCAGGCAAACGTTTCCCAGGCGAAAAAGGCGCACAGCAGACTGGCCACACCGGCAACGGCTGCAAACTTGTAGCTCTCAGGGTGAATGCGCGGCCAGTGCCAGGCCGCTTCGCCGCGCCCGCGGTTGTCGAGGATTTCGCCAGCCATGTCTCAAGCCACCTTGCGCACGAAGACCACGCCGGCCGAATAGCCCGCGCCGAACGAACAGATCACTCCGGTATCGCCCACGTCCAGATCGGCGTTATGGAGATTGAAGGCGATGATCGAGCCCGCGCTCGAAGTGTTGCCATAGGTATCGAGAACGGTCGGGCTTTCATCCTCGTTTGCCTCATGCCCCAGCACGCGCTGGGCGATCAGCCGGTTCATCCCGGCATTGGCCTGGTGCAGCCACAGCCGCCGCAGCCCGGCCGGATCGATCCCCAGCCTCTCCGCCTCCTCGACGATCATCGCCGAAACCATTGGCACCACTTCCTTGAACACCTTGCGTCCTTCCTGGACAAACAGCTTGTCAGGCGTGCCGATGGTTTCGGGCGTGGCGCAGTTGAGGAAGCCGAAATTGTTGCGGATGTTGTTGGAGAACACGGTCTTGAGCCTGGTCCCGACGATCTCCCAATGCGGGTAGGGGGCGATGTCCTTCGCCTCGACCAGCACCGCGGTCGCGACATCGCCAAAGATAAAGTGGCTGTCGCGGTTGCGCATGTTGTTGTGCCCGGTGCAGATCTCGGGGCTGATCACCAGCACCGAGCGGGCATGGCCTGCCCTGATATAGTCCGCCGCCGTCTGGATCCCAAAGGTCGCCGAGGAACAGGCGACGTTCATGTCGAACCCGAAACCATCGATCCCCAGTGCGGCCTGTATCTCGATCGCCATTGCCGGATAGGGGCGCTGCATGTTGGAAGCCGCACAGAGCACCGCGTCCACGTCCTTGGGCGCGCGCTGGGCTGCATTGAGTGCCTGTTCAGCCGCCTTGACCCCCATCTCGGCCAGCACCGAAAGCTCCTCGTCGGCACGCTCGCTCCAGCGCGGAGCCATGATATCCGGGTCGAGCAGCGGCGCCTTGGCCATGACATGGCGGGATTTGATCCCGCTCGCCTTCTCGATGAATTCGACCGAACTCGGCTGCAACGCCTCCACTTCGCCCGCCGCGATTTCCGCGGCATTGGCCGCGTTGAACCGCTCGACATAGGTATTGAAGCTCTCAACCAGTTCGGCATTGGAGACGGATTCGGACGGGGTGAATAGCCCGGTCGCGGAGATAACGGGAACGATGTCGCTCATGGCGCGCTCTCCTATAGGGCCAATCGGCAAACAACAAGCCACTCCCCCATTGACAGCGGCCCCGCGCTTCGCCAAGAGCGCGCTTCCTCGGCCGGAAGCCCCTTTGGGGGCGATAAAATCGGGGCAACCCGCACGCCGGCACATGGTGTGGACAGGTGGCCGAGTGGTTAAAGGCAGCAGACTGTAAATCTGCCCGCGCAAGCGTACGCTAGTTCGAATCTAGCCCTGTCCACCACCATCCCCTAGGGAAGCGGCATGAATTCCGGATTCGCAACATGAGCCGCCGCCCGGACCAGCGACCATCGCGGGCCCTGCGCGGGCGCGCAGGACGCATGCAGGGCGGGCGCGGCTCGGGACGGGCCAGCACCGGTGCGGTGCGGCTGTGGGGTCGCCACGCGGTTGAGGCAGCCTTGCTCAACCCCGATCGCCGCCACCGCAAGCTGTGGGCCACGCGCGAGGGCGTGGCTTCGCTCGATGGCGAGCTGCCGAGCGATTTTCCGCTCGAATGGGCCTCTCCCGCCGATCTCGCCCGCCTCGTCGCGCGCGATGCACCGCACCAGGGGCTGGTGCTGGAATGCGACGCGCTTGAGGACGTGTTCCTCGACGAGGTGATCGATGGCGATCCGGCCCGTCCGGTGGTGGTGCTCGATCAGGTTACCGACCCGCACAATGTCGGCGCGATCCTGCGCTCGTGCGCGGCC
>JAKOWQ010000261.1 GCA_029781465.1 Pseudomonadota bacterium | reverse complement strand
CAATCCGGGCTCCCCGACGCGGATCACCTTTTCCGATCCCGGCGCGGCGGCCACCGCCTTCATGCAGGATCTGACCGCGGCGCTCAACGAACTCGCCGCCGAGCTCAGCCGCGATGCCGACCCGCAAGGCGGCGATCTCGCCCGCGACAGCGGTGCGCGGGCGATGCGCCGCGCGCTGGCGACGCTGGCCGGATCGATCGTCATGCCCGGTGCGGGCGCGGGCCAGCCGGCAACGCTCGCGGATCTGGGCCTGTCCACCGAACGCGACGGAACCTTCCGGCTCGATACCACCCGGCTCGCCGCCACGCTCAAATCGTCTCCTGCGGGCGGGGCGGCGATGTTCACCACCGGGCTGTTCGGGGTTTACGGCACGCTCGACAAGCTGGCCCGCACGCTGACATCGGCAAGCGATCCGGGTTCACTCAGCGGATCGGTGAGCCGTTATACCGCGCTCAAGACCAGGCTTGCCGAGGAAAAAGCCGACCTTGCCGACGCGCAGGAAAAGCTGCGCGCGCAGCTGGTCACCCGCTTTGCCGGGGTTGACCGGCGGGTCAGCGCCTCGCAATCGACCCTTTCGTTCCTCAAGGCGCAGATCGACGCCTGGAACGCGCCGAACAACTGATCCGGCGATGCGTCCCCAGCACTCACCCCAGGAAACCTACCGCCGGGTCGATTTCGACGCGCGCGTTGCCGGGGCCGATCCGCGTCAGTTGGTGGCGCTGTGCTACGAACAGCTGATCGCCGCGCTGGGCAGCGCGGTCTACGCCGCCGCAAGCGGAGACAATGCCCTCAAGAGCGCGTCGCTGACCCGCGCGCTGGCTGCGCTCACCGCGCTGCAGCTGGGGATCAGCCCGGACCAGGCGCTGGCCCCGGCACTGACCCGGCTCTACACTGCCGCGCGGCGCGAACTGCTCGACAGCGCGGTGACCTTCGATGCGGAGCGGATCGGCAAGGTACGCGACGATTTCCGTGACATTTCCGCCGCGCTGATCGCGGGGCAGGACCGGTGATTTCATCGGAAATGGAGCGATTCCAGCGCGCCGCCGGGCGGGCGATTGACGTCATGCCGCCAGCCAATCGTTCCGGATCGGCGCCAACCCGCCGCGCAGGCAGCGTGCCGCGCGGCATAACCCCTAGGCGTTAGCAACTAGGGGGCAAACCTATGGAACGACACCAACCCATCGCCCTGATCGACAGCGATTTCCGCCGCCGCGCGGCGATTTCGCACTGTCTGGCGGGGACCGGAATCCACATCGAGCCGTTCGAGGACCTGGGCGAGCTGGTGCGGCGCTGGCCGCAGCACGGCATGATCCTGGCCCACGACGAAGGCGGCACGGTGCTGCGGCTGGTCGAGCTGATGAGCGAGGCGGGCAACTGGCTGCCGGTGGTCGCCTATGGCGAGCAGCCCTGCACCAACCGCGTGGTTCAGGCGGTTCTGGGCGGCGCGGTCGACTATCTCGAATGGCCCTTTGGCGAGGGTGAGGTCCGGCAGGCGCTGGCCGTGGCCGAGGAAAGCCGCGACACGCTGGGCAATCTGCGCTTGCGCGAGGCGATGGCGCGCAGCCGGATCCGCAAGCTGACAGCGCGCGAGCGCGAGGTGCTGGCCGGAGTGGCCGACGGACTTTCCAACCGGCTGATCGGCGAGCGGCTGGCGATCAGCCCGCGCACGGTGGAAATCCACCGCGCCAACATGCTCAACAAGATGGGCGCCAACCACACCTCCGAGGCGATCCGCATCGCGATCGAAGCGGCACTGGTCAACTGATCGGTAGAATTACCAGGGCGCGGTGCAGCGCCATGCTAACCACGCTGGACTAACACTGGCGGTGCGCGGCGATCCCGCGTCAACCAACCCGGAAGGAAACCAAGCACCAATTCCCCGTTCCCGATCCCCTCACCCCGGCCAGTTCCCGTTCTGGCCGGGGTTTTCTTTTTCAGGCCAGAGTGATCGACTGATGCGACAGCGATGCGGACGACCGCTCAGGCCGGAGTAAAGGCACCCTCGAATACCACCCCTTCGATCCGTGCTTCGCACAGCCGTGCCGCACCAAGGCGATAGGGATCCTGGTCCAGCACGGTGAAATCGGCGCGCTTGCCCGGCGCGATCGATCCGGCAAGGGCATCCATGCCGATCACCTGCGCCGCCTCGATCGTCACCGCGCGCAGGGCCTTGTCGAGCGAGAGGCGTTCGCCGGGCGTCTTGACCGTGCCTTCGACGGTTACCCGGTTGGCGGCGATCCAGGCAAGGTAGAGCGGATCGATCGGCGCCATGTTGAAATCCGAATGCAGCCCCAGCGGCACGCCCTTGCGCTCGAGCGAGCCGAGCCGGTCGATCATCGCCGCGCGGCCCGGCCCCAGCCCTTCGCGTTCATAGGCATCGCCCAGCACGCGGATGTAATTGGGTTGGGCCGAGACCATCAGCCCCATCCGTGCGATCCGCCGGTTCTGCGGTTCGGTCGAATAGCCCAGATGCTCCAGCGTGATCGTCTGGGCGCGCAGCGATGGCGGCAGCGCGGAGAGGCTAGCGAGCACCACATCGAGCCCCTCGTCGCCGTTGACGTGGATGTGGAGCGAAAATCCCGCCTGCCAGAAGCGATCGAGCTGGCGCCGCAGCAGATCGGGTTCGGTGATCCATTTGCCCTGGTGCCCATCGGTATAGCCGGGGGCGTTCATCCGCATGTTGAGCGCGAAAAAGGCCCCGTCAGCGAGCATCTTGACCCTGCGATCAAGGCGCACATGCGGGCTGGACCATTGCCCTTGCATGCGGGCGAACCAGGCATCGAGATCACCCTCGGCCATGAATTCACCGGCCAGCGGCATCAGCATCACGCGCGAGGCGCTGCCCTCGCGTTCAAAGGCGGCGCGGATCAGCGCGGCTTCCGTATCGAAGCGCGCGAAAATCCCGGTTCCCATGTCGGAAACGGTGGTGACCCCGCTGCGCAGCATCATCGCCTGAAGCTTGGCCATCCCCTGCTGGACCCTGCCCGGAGCGAGGATCACCGGCTGGAGCTTGCCCAGCGCGGCGAGCAGCGCGGTTTCGCTGAAATGACCGCGCGGGAAATCGCCGTGGGCCGGATCGGCCTTGACCGAAGCCAACAGCGCATCCCATTCGCTCTGGCTGGCCACGCCCCAGCGCTGGAGCATGGCGCTTGAAGCGATGATCTCGTGAAAGCTGCGTTGCCACACCACCACCGCACGGCCCGGTGCCAAGGCGTCGAGATCGGCGCGGCCGATCGGGCCATGGAACAGCTCGTGGTAGCCCCAGGTGATGAACGGATCGGCCTGCGACGAGCCCAGCGCCGCGGCCAGCCTGGCACGGTATGCCTCCGGGCTGCGCGCTCCCGGCGATGGCCCATCCGGCAGGGTCCAGTCGTCGGGAGCGATGAACGGGATGTTGAGCATCACCGCGCCCTGCATCGGATGGATATGGGGATCGATCAGTCCCGGGAGCAGCACCTTGCCCGCGAAGCGGCGATCGAGCGAAACCTCGCGGCCCCGGGTCCAGGGTTCAAGCTCTGCGAGGCTCTGCCCCGTGCCAAGGATCAACCCATCGGCCACCGCCACGAAGCGGCAGGCCGGCTGAGCCGGTTCCATGGTCACGAAGCGAGCCGCCTCGAACACGGTGACGCGGGGATAGGCGGCCGCAAACGCCCGGTTCGACAGCAAAGGCAGGGCCGCACAAAGCCCCAGCGCGCGGCGGCGGGTCAGGTTGGCGAACATTGTTGGCTCCATTTGGTCATAGCCCGAAACGAAAGGGACCCCGGGCTCGCGCCCGGGGTCCCCCGCAAAGCATCCCTCCCAGGAGTGCTTAGAACTTGATCCCGGCCGTCAAACCGTAACGGCGCGGTTCGAGCGTGAAGATGTTGGTGTAGAGCCCGGACGACTGGTCGGTCACGTAGAGACCCGTGATCGAGTCCTTGTCGAACAGGTTCTGCACCCACACGCGGGCAAACCACTTCTTGTCGGCGCCATCGACCTGGAGCTGGGCATTCACCTGGGTGAAGCTCGGCACTTCGTTGGCGACGCCGTTGAAGATGTTGCCGGTCGACTTGCCGGTGTAGATGAAGTCCAGACGCGGGGTCACGGTCAGATCGCCCACCGGCGCGGCATACTGGATGCCGGCCGAGAACTTGTAGTCCGGGGCACCGGGCAGCTTGTTGCCCTTGATGTTCACCGGACTACCCGAGCTGTAGTAGGTCACCCCGCCCAGCGCCGCCGGATCGATCGCCAGGGCACCGAACAACGTCGTATTGCTGAACGAACCCGCAGCAGCCGCGGCAAGCACGTCGCAGACGCTGAACGCACCCGTCGAGGCAAGACCGCTGCCTGCACCGAACGACGAGGTGGTGGTCGGCAGGCCCGCGCCCGGCTGCAGCAGCAGCGGGCTGAGGTGCCCGGCAACCGGGGCCGTCGCGCTGTACTGCGGATCGGGCAGACCGATGGTGTTGAGCAGCGTGTTGGTCTTGGCGACGAAGCTGTTGATCCCGGTCACACTGCCCGAGTTCGAGCCGACCGCGCAGTTCGACGCGTTGGTGATGTCCTTGATGATCACCGCATCGGCACGGCCACCGCCAAAGTCACCCGGATTGGACAGGTACTTGTCAGACGAGACTTCGGTGTTGAGGTAGCTGGCGTTGATGTTCAGCGTCAGCTCGCGGGTCGGGCGGAAGATCGCCTCGGCTTCAAGACCCCAGATCTTGGCGCTGACGTTGTCGTTGACCGAGGTGCGGGCAACGATGCGCGATAGCTGGAGATCCTTGTAGTCGTAGTAGAACCCGGTGAGGTTCAGCGTGAGATCGCCGAACTGGTTCTTCGAGCCGATTTCGAAGGCATTGACGAATTCGGGGCTGAAGCTGTCCGGAACGTCGGTGAAGTTGGCCGGAACCGGCGGATTGATGCCACCCGACTTGTACCCGCGCGAGTAGGAAACATAGAGCAGGTTGTCAGGGGTGATGTTCCAGTCAAGCACCGCACGCCCGGTCCATTCGCTGAACTTCACGCTGCGCTGCGACCACAACTGGTTCCCGGCCGTCCTCGGATCGGCATCGTAAGCGACGATGTAGGGCGAGGCGGTTGCATCGGTAAGCGACGTAGAGGTCAGCCAGCTGGCGAGGGTATTGCGCGCCTGGAGGTCCTTTTCGTCGTGGTTGTAACGCAAGCCCACGGTCAGCTTAACAGCGTCGGTGACCTTCCAGTAGGCTTCACCGAAGATGCCGTAGCTGTTGATCTTCAGATCGTCCGAATTGTTGCGGTAGAACGGCGAGGCCAGGAAATAGGACTGGCCGGTGGTCACCGGGAACGGTGCCGCAACGATGGTATTGCTGGTGCTGATTGCCTTGTTGCCATAGGCGGTCATCGCGCCCAGCACACCGGTGGCATAGTCAAGCCCGAAGGAATTGACGTAATAGCTGTTCTCGGTGAGGTGGAACTTCGAATAGATCCCGCCGAGCAGGAAGTTGACCGGCCCATCCCAGTCCGAGGAAATGATCGCTTCGGCCGACCAGCTCGTCTGATACTGGTCCGAACGGTCGAAATCGAGCGGGGTGGTAGTGCAGATCTTGTGCCCGCCATAGATGCCGGTCATGGTCTCTTCGGGCTGCGAGGTGCACAGCGCGCCGCTGGCACCACTTGGGATAAGCGCAGCCGCGATCGGACCGAGATAGTTCGAGAGCCCCGGGGCCACACCGTTGAAGGCACCGGCCGCTGCGGCGGCAAGGCCACCCAGCCCGGTTGCGAAACCGCTGCGCTGGACGACAAGGCTGTTGTAGTCCTGCTGGCTTTCCAGTTCGACCTTCTGATAGTTGCCGCCAAGCTTGAACTTGAGGCCACCGCCCAGTTCCTGCTCGACCGAACCCTGAACGTTCCATTCCTTGGTGAAATAGGTCGGCGTGAAGTCCGAGTGGACCACACGCGGATCGGCGGGGTTGCTTTCACCGACATAATAATCGTTGCCGGTGAGGCTGCCGAGAGCCAACGCGCTGCCGACGGTCGCACCGAGCTTGGCGGAAAGGAACTGGCGCGAGGTAAGGATCGCGGCCAGCGTGGCGTTGCCGTTGGGCACGTCATAGGCGCGCTCGCCGTTGAGGCAGCCCAGCACGCCGGTCGGGTCGCGCTGACACATCAGCTTCTGCGCGCGCATGCGGTTGTCGCTCTCATGGAAATACTGGACCATGAGGTCGATCGTGGTCGACGAGCTTGGCTCGATCCGCAGCGATCCGCGCAGACCGAACATGTCGCGGTTGTCCTGGCGGGTATTGGTGAAGGTGTTGAGCGTATAGCCGTCGCGGTTGAGGTAATACCCGGCCACGCGGATTGCGGCGACATCGCCCAGCGGCACGTTGACCATGCCCTTGACCTTGACGCTGTCATAGTTGCCGTATTCGGCCTCGGCGCTCGCGGCCATGCCCGAGAAGCTGGGACGCGCGGTGCGGATGTTGACCACGCCCGAGGTCGCGTTGCGACCGAACAGGGTGCCCTGCGGCCCGCGCAGCACTTCGATCTGGGCCAGGTCGTAGAATTCGCCTTCGAACAGACGGGTGCCGAACAGCGGCGCGTCGTTCATGTGGATCGCGGTCGCCTGATCGCACGAAACGCCGACGCACAGATCGCCGATGCCGCGGATGGTGAAGCTCGACGAGGTGAAGTTGGTCTTGGTGAAGGTGACGTTGGGCAGGGTCAGCTGCAGGTCCGACGTGTTCTTGATCTGCTGCTTTTCGAGCGCTTCGGCGCTGAACGCGGAAACCGCGATCGGCACGTCCTGCAGCTTTTCATTGGAACGCTGCGCGGTGACGACGATGGTATCGGTATCATCCTCGGCCGCATCCTGCGCATAGGCAGGAAACGCGATCGCGCCAGCGCATACGCCAGCAAGCAGGGTCAGCTTAGCCCTCATTAGCCCTCTCTCCTCATTAGGCCCGTCCCTTTTCCGGGCGGTTGCGCATACGTATAGAACACCTTGCGGCGCGATTGACAACCGGTTTTAATCGATCCGTTAGAACTTGCCCGCAGCGTAGCCAAACTGCCACACCGAGGATTTGCACCGACGACAGCGCGCGATTGCCAAGCGCCCTTCACTGGGCCAGTGTGAAGGCGCGGTTCGGGGGATCGGTGATGGGGGATCAGGCGCAGTCCGGCGGGGGAAGCGAGCCGCTCTACCGCGCGTTCATCAGCTACAGCCACACTGATGCCGGTTTCGCCCAGCGCTTGCACCGCCGGCTTGAGCGGATGCGCCTGCCTTCCCCGCCAGGACAACCGCGCGAGCGGCTGGCGCCGGTTTTCATCGACCGGGCAGAGCTGGCGGCTGGCAGCGATCTGACCGCCCAGGTGCGCGAGGCTCTGGCGGCATCCGCGGCACTGGTGGTGGTCGCCAGTCCCGCTGCCCGGGCAAGCCGCTGGGTAGCCCAGGAAATCGCGCTTTTCCGGCAGATTCACCCCCACCGACCGGTCCTCGCGGCGCTGATCGATGGCGCGCCGGGCGAGGCCTTTCCCGACGCACTGCTGCACGCCGCAGAAGGCGCGATCGAGCCGCTGGCCGCCGATTTCCGCAAGGGCCGCGATGGCGAGCGGCTGGGCTTGCTCAAACTTGCCGCCGGGCTGACCGCCCTCCCCCTCGACCGGCTGGTCCAGCGCGATGCCCAGGCCCGCCAGCGCCGCGTGATGGCCGTCACGGCGGCATCGCTGCTGCTCAGTCTAGTGCTTGCGGCGTTGCTGGTCTTTGCCCTGCGCGCCCGCGCCGAGGCCGAACGCCAGCGCGGCGAGGCGGAGGGACTGGTGGAATTCATGCTGACCGATCTGCGCGACAAGCTGAAAGGCGTGGGCCGGCTCGATGTGATGGACGCGGTCAACGAACGGGCGATGGCCCACTATGCCGGGCAGCGCGATCTTCCCTCGCTGCCGCCCGAAAGCCTCTATCGCCGCGCGCGGGTGATCGAGGCGATGGGCGAAGACGACGAGAGTCGTGGCAATACCGTCTCGGCCTATGACAAGTATCGCGAGCTTCACAGGACCACCGCCTCGCTGCTGGCGAGCGATCCGGACAACCCCGAGCGGATCTTTGCCCATGCCGGCAGCGAGAACCGCCTGGCGCTGATCCAGACCACGCGCGGCAATCTGGAGGAAGCGCGGAGCCGCTTTGCCAATGCCGAGGCATTGTTGGACCGGCTACCGCCCGGCCAGCAAAAGCCCGAATGGGCGGATTTGCGTTCACTGGTGGTCGGCAATCTGTGCGCAATTACGCTCAAGTCGGGAGGCGAGGCCCGGAGCGCGCTCGCACACTGCCGCGAGGCGGTGCGGATCGCGTTGGCACAGCTGGACGGGCCTGACGGCAGCAAGGCGCGTTATGCACTTGCCTTCCATTACCTGTGGCTGGGCGATGCGGCTGCGGCAGCAGGCGACCCGGCCCTCGCACGGCAGGCACGGGCCGATGGCCTGACAACTTCGGACCAGCTGATCGCCCGCGAACCGGACAACTGGATGTGGCTCGAGCAGCACGCCGAGATCCTCCTCTATCACGCCCGCCTGTCGCATCGGCGCGGCCAGAACGCCAGCGCCCGCGCGCTGCTGGCAAGAGCGCACGCCGACGTCGCCCGGCTGGTCCGGCATGACCCGGGCAACGGATATTGGGCCGAACTCGGAACCCAGGCAGACCAACTCGGAAAGGAAATCGCAAGATGACTGGCAAGTCTTACGCCCCTCAGGTCGAGAATGTCCTCTACCGGCAAATTGGCCGCAAGATGCTTTCTGGCGGCAAGGAAACCGCTGCTTTCACCACGCACAAGAAGGAAACCCCGAAGCCTGGCGACGACGTGTGGAAGCTGGTCGAGGCGCACGCCAAGGGGCATGGCAACCCCAATCCGGGACCCTGGCCCAACCACACATACAGCCAGCTATCGGTTGAGGCGACCAAAGGCCGCAACCTCTACCTGATCGCCATCGACCCCAACGCGCACACCAAGTTCGGTCCGGGACCTTCGCCGATCCAGATCATGCCTCCGGGATTCGGAACCGGCCTGATCGAGGAAATCGCCCTGATCCATGTCGACAGCAACGGGCAGGTCTTGCGGATGGAGGCGAAAGACATCCCGACGGACATCAGGCTGGTTCCCGACAATGCCATGCTGTCCTTCGTCTGCGACCGCGCCGAGCTCTTGAAGGAATGGGACCGTGTGGTCACTGGCGCGGGGCATTCGGGCAGCCCAATGCGGATCCCCTTCTTCCTCAACCTGTGGGATTCCCATACGAACCTCCCCGTCTGGACCTATGGCGTCGAAGCGCATGCTGAACACCGCGAGGATCATTCCCATATCTTCACCCACGGCGGGATCCATCCCAGCGATCCGACCAACGATTTCTATTGATCCGTTGAGTTGGCCAGTTTTTCCGTCCAATCTGAGGCCATGACCACGACCCTCCCCGCGATCGCCGCGCTGGCCCGGGCCGGCGCGGCGGAGCGCGGGTGGGAGCTGTTCGTTGCCGGAGGCTACCTGGCGCGCGATGCCGATCCGGCGGCTCTGGCGGTCAAGGGGCGGCTGCTCAAAGGCCGCGCGCGAAGCGGCGAGCCTGCGCTGCTGGCCGAGGCCGCCACTGCCTATGCGGCCGCCCATGCGCTCGATCCGGCTCCCTATCTGGCGATCAACGCCGCCACGCTGCACCTGCTGGCGGGCGATGCGACCGGGGCGCAAGTCCAGGCGCGGGCCGTGCTGGCACTGCTCGATATGCCTGGCCCAGCGGTCGACACGCCCTATTTCCTTGCTGCCACGCGCGCCGAGGCGTTGTTGCTGCTGGGCGATGCCAGCGGCGCCGCAGCAGCGTTGCGGGAGGCCGCCGATCACGCGCCGGAGGCGTGGCACGACCGCGCGGCAACCCTGCGGCAGCTGCGTGAAATCGCGGCGGCACAGGGCAGCGATCCCGTCTGGCTGGATTGCTTTGCTCCGCCCGCCAGCCTGCATTTTGCAGGGCACATGGGTCTCGCCGCCGATGGCAAGGCGCAGGCAGCGCTGGCGGCGGATCTGGCCGGGTTACTGGCGCGCGAACGGATCGGCTTTGCCTGGGGTGCCCTGGCCGCCGGGGCCGATATTGTCATTGCCGAGGCATTGCTCGAGGCGGGCTGCGCGGTCCATGCCGTGCTTCCCTGCACGCCAGAGCTGTTCGCGGCGCAGTCGGTGACCCCTGCCGGTGATGGCTGGCGCGCCCGCTATCACGCGCTGCTGGGCCAGGTGGCCTCGCTGCGGGTGGCGGCGGGCGGACCGGCTTCGGTGCATGATCCGCTTTCGACCAGCCACGCCGGGGAACTGGCGATTGGCGGCGCCTTGCTCAATGCCGCGACGCTCGGCGGCGAAGCGCTGCAATTGATCGTAACAGACGAGCGCGGCGGCGGCGCCAATACCGCGCGCCAGGCAGCGCTGTGGCGCGATGCGAGCGGCCGCCGGCTGCACCTGCAAGCGCCGCGCGACGCCGAAGTGGCGGCCCTGTTTCCGTCCGAGCGCCCCGATCCGCAGCGCAAGCTGGCTCTGCACCTTTCGATCCGGCTCGATAAGCTGGTGCAGGCCGAAAGCCCCGGTTCGCATGCGATCGCCGAATGGGGAGCGCCTATCGCCGCCGCGCTGGCCGGGATCCCCGCCGCTTCGGTGCGTGCCGCTCCGGGCGAATGGCAGATCGTCATCGAGGACCTGAACGAAGGGCTTTCATTGGCCGGGCGGCTCCTCGCCGACGCCCCGGAGGCCTCGCTGGGGCTCGACCTGTCGATCGCGGCGCTGGTGCGCGAGCGGGCAAGCGGCGCGCTGGTGCCCTATGGCCCGGGGCCCGGCCTGGCGCGGCGGCTGGCCCTGATGGCCCCGCAAGGCGTGGCGCTGGCAAGCGATGCCCTTGCCGTGACCATGCGTGCGCGTGGCCCGGCGCCTCTGGAGTGCAGCCTCTATCACCTTGGCGAAGCGGAACTGGGCGGCGCGATCCACGCGCTGACCCGCAGGGCTCAGTAGATCATTTCCTCCAGCCGGTGCGGCGCGATCACCGCCAGCCCGCCTTCGATACGCTGCAGCACCCCGCGCTTCTCTAGCTGCGAGATGGTGCGCGAAACCGTCTCCCGGGTCGATTGCACGGTGACCGCCAGTTCCGAGAACACCGGCAAGGGCCGGATCGCCAGATCGGACGAAGCGCGCGCCAGCCGCAGCAACTCCGAACAGATCCGCCCGGTTGCCGAAAGCAGCGCGGCTTCGACCATGCGGCGACGCATCGCCTCGATCCGGGCCGACAACTGCCGCGCCACTGCGAGGGCGACCAGCGGATAGCCTTCCATCAACCGCAGCACCGCCGCGGTCGTGAAGCGGGCCGAGGAGCCCTCGTCGAGCGCCTCGATCCGGCTCGCCCCCTCTCCGGCGACGCCCATGATGCCGCCAAACAGTTCGCCTGCCCGCAGCGCATGGAGCACCAGCACCGCGCCCTCGCGGCCAAAGGCAAGTTCCTGCGCGCGCCCTTCGCAAAGCAGCGCCGAGGCTTCATCCTGGTATCCGTTCCACAGCATGGCGCCGCGCGCATGCGGCGCCTCACGGGCCAGGCCGGCAATGGTCGCACCCAGCGCTTCGCCACAACCAAAGGCCTGGCGGATCGCCTGGACCATCGTATCGGATTGTGTTGCCCCCATCGCGAAAGACTATGCCGCGTAGAGCATGGAGCGGCAAGCCGTGCTACGCGTTGACGTCGGCGTAATGGCTCGGCGGCTGGATCACTTCCATCCGTTCGGCCAGCAGCGGGCGGAAGCTGGGGCGGCTCTTGAACACCGCATACCACGAGGCCGCCTGCTCGTGCCCGGCCCAGTCGAGCCCGCCAAGGTAATCGGCAACCGAAATCTGCGCCGCCGCCGCCAGATCGGCCAGGCTCATCGTCGCGCCGGCCAGCCAGGGGCGATGATCGATCAGGTGATCGATGTAATAGAGATGCTCGTGTGCCAGCTTCATCGCCTCGCGCAGCACCCGCGAATCCGGCGACTGGCGATAGACCAGCCGCTTCTTCATCCGCTCGTGCAGCAGCGGTGCGGTCACGTCGCCCCAGAAATTCTCGTCGAACAGCGCGACCAGCCGACGGATTTCCGCCCGACCGGCCGAGGTGCCGTTGATCATCGGGTTCTTGTCGACCGTTTCCTCGAAGTATTCGCAGATCGCCCGGCTGTCGACCAAGGTCAGCCCCTTGGCCGGATCGTGCAGCACGGGGGTGCGTCCGGCGGGATTGAGCGCAAGAAACTCGTCGCGCCCTTCCCACGGGTTCTCACGCCACAGCTCATAGGCGATGCCCTTCTCGCTCAGCAGCAGGCGAACCTTGCGGCTGAACGGGCAGAGCGGGAACTGGTACAATTGCCACATGGCTAACCCCCATGCCCAAGCGCGATTCGCGCATCAACCCGGCGGGCGGCAGGGTGCCTGCGATTTCAGGTGGAAAACTATTTTTGCGCGGAGAACAGTAGCCCTTCGCGAAGGCCCGCCCCGGATACCGCCACCTCCGCCACCCCAATTTCGGCGACCAGCGCACGCAGCAGCGCGGCGGCATGGGGCAGCTGGTGGGCGCGCTGTGGGTTGATCCCCGGCATCGCCGCGAGCCGCCGCGTGCCGAGCTCGCGCGTGCGCGCCTTGAGATCGCGGGTCAGCCCGGCATCGAACGGCTCGCCGCGTTCGCCGCCGAACTGGCGCACCCGGAACCGGTCGAGCGCACGCCAGGCGCCGCCGACCAGGAACAGGGTTTCGCCCCGCACGGCCTTGATCCAGCCCAGCGGCGCCAGCGCGTCATCGAGCGTCCGGCGCAGCTGCCCGCGCCCCAGGGCACGGATCGCCTCGACCCGCATCACCCCCAAGGGGAATGAAACGCATTCGTGGACCGCGCCCTCGGCGATCCGCGCGAGTTCCAGACTGCCACCGCCCAGATCGGCAACCAGCCCGCGCGCGCCGGGATGGCTGGCGATCACCCCCCAGGCCGAGGCCCGCGCCTCATCCTCGCCCGAAAGAAGCTCGGCCGGCAGCCCCAGGGCCCGGACCTTGTCGAGGAAGGCCGCGCCGTTGGCCGCATCGCGCACCGCAGCGGTGGCGACCACGCGCAGGCTGCGCGGCTCGATCAACCGCAGCAGCGCGGCAAAACGCTCCAGCGTGGCCAGCGCCAGTGTCTGGCTCGGCCGGTCGAGCTTGCCGCGCGCGACCACACCGCGGCCCAGCCCGGCGGCGATCTTGTCATCGTAAAGCACCTCGGGCGCATCGCGTGTTCCGCCGAAAACGACCAGGCGGATCGAGTTCGATCCAATATCGACAATGGCGTGGCGGCGGGGCTTGAGCACAAGGCCCTGTTACGGTGGCGGCACCCGCATAGCTACCCCGCGAGTGGTTCTTTTCACACTTCGCTCACCCGAAAGTCATTGCGGAATCGTCGCATCGAGCAACGCGAAGCACGGCGCGGCGATCGCGGCCGCGCTGACTGCGGGATCGGCCGCGGCAACCACTTCCGCCTGGAGCTTTTCGGTTTCGGCCTTGAAGCGCGCACCAACTTCCTCACGGGTCAGGTGGCGCTCGTCCATCAGCCGCGCCGCCGTGCGCACGAAGAATTCCTTGCCGCGCGTTTCGAGCGGGGGATATTCGAGCGCCGAAGCAACCCCGCGCTTCTGCTCGGAATGGATGATCCCGAACAGCGCACCGCAGCGCACCGCGGTATCGAGATCGGCTACCGGCGATTCGGCGCGGGCAGGAAGGGCGGAGGCGGCGACAAGTGCCGCAAGGGGAGCAAGACGCAGGTTCATGGAGCCGACCGTAGAGCGGCGAATCTGAACCGCAACTGTCGCGTCGGCCTTGACCGCCCCTGCCAACCGTCTACCCGTAGCGAATCGCAACCCAAAGGAGAGGCAGCGCGATGTATTCTCACATGATGGTCGGCAGCAACGACATCGAACGCTCGAAGAAATTCTACGACGCGACCTTCGCCGCGATCGGTGGCAAGCCCGGAATTCAGGATGACAAGGGTCGGCTGATCTACATGTACAACGGCGGCCTGTTCCTGGTCACCAAGCCGATCGACGGCCAGAGCGCTACCCCTGGCAACGGCATGACGATCGGCATCGCGATGGAAACCACCGACCAGGCCGACGCCTGGCACGAGGCGGGCGTTGCGGCGGGCGGCACCGCGATCGAGGATCCGCCGGGCGTGCGCGACAGCGCGACGATGACGCTCTACCTCGCCTATCTGCGCGACCCCGACGGCAACAAGCTCTGCGCACTCAAGCGGATGTGAGCCAGCGGGCGCAGGAATTCCGACCTGACGGCACCCGGCGCGCGGTTCAGCGCGACTGGGTGCCCGAGGCCCCGGTGGCGCTGGAATTCAACGGCCTGTCCTATGCGGTGATGATGGCATCGCCCCGCGAACTGGACGATTTCGCCACCGGCTTTGCCCTTGCCGAAGGGCTGGCGGCCCATGCCGCCGAATTCAGCGATATTGCGGTGAGCGAAGTGCCCGAAGGCTGGATCGTGCGCGCACGCCTTTGCGGCCTCGGGGTCGAGAGGCTGACCGAGCGGGTCCGCACCCGGGTTGCCGAATCAAGCTGCGGGCTGTGCGGGATCGATAACCTCAGGGAGGTAGCCCGCCCCCTGCCCCAGGTTGCGGCCCACGCCCGGATCGAACCGGCAGCCGTGTTTGCCGCGCTGTCCGCCTTGGCGCCGCTTCAGACGCTAGGCCAGGCTACAGGAGCCGCCCATGCCGCCGCCTGGGCCGATCCCGCCGGAGCGATCGGCTGTCTGCGCGAAGATGTCGGTCGCCACAACGCCTTGGACAAGCTGACCGGGGCGATGGCGCGGGCCGGGAAACCGCTGGCGCCCGGTTTTGTTCTTTCAACCGCACGGTGCAGCTACGAAATCGTCGAAAAGGCGGTGCGCTGCGGCGCGACCACGCTGGTCACGGTATCGCTCCCGACCTCGCTCGCGGTCGAGCGGGCGAAGTCGGCTGGTCTCAGCCTGTGGGTGCTGGCCCGCGATGACAGCGTTCTGCTGGTGAACGACGCCTCAGCGTGAAAGCAGGAACACCGCGTGTTCGGCCCGCCAGTTGGCGGCCGCATCGCTGATCCGCCGGTCGCCCGAAAGGAACCACGCACCCTCCACGCGCAGGCCCTTCGCTTCCACCAGATCGCGAAAGTCGCGCACGGTGGCGTGGTGGATGTTGGGGGTTTCGTACCAGGCGACCGGCAGCAGCCGGGTGACGGGCATGCGGCCATGCCACATCAGGCTGGCGCGGACCTTCCAGTGGGCGAAGTTGGGAAAGCTCACGAACGCCTTGCGTCCGACCCGCAGCAGCTCGTCGAGCACCGCGTCGGGGCGCTTGGTGGTCTGGAGCGTCTGCGAGAGGATGGCATAGTCGAACGCGGCGTCGGGATAGTCGACCAGATCGGTATCGGCATCGCCCTGCATCACCGAAAGCCCCCTGGCGACGCATTCGGCAACATTGGCCGGATCGAGCTCCATTCCGCGCGCATCGACTTGCCGCTCATCGCGCAGCACCGCCATCAGCGCTCCGTCTCCGCAGCCAACGTCGAGCACCCGGCTGCCGGGGGCAACATTGGCGGCGATCACCGCAAGATCGGGACGCAGCGCGCTCATTGGTTGAGGAACCCGGCAATCACCCGGTCGAGCGCGGGCACGTCGAGCAGGAAGCTGTCGTGCCCGTAGGGCGCGGAAAGCTCCACGAAGCTGACCGGCGCCCCGGCGGCGTTGAGCGCGTGGGCGATCACCCGGCTTTCGGCGGTTGGATAGAGCCAGTCGGTATCGAAGCTGACCAGACAGAAGCGCGCCCGGGCCCCGGCAAAGGCTTCGGCGAGCCGGCCGCCATGTTCCTCGGCAAGGTCGAAATAGTCCATTGCCCGGGTGATGTAGAGGTAGCTGTTGGCATCGAAGCGGTCGGTGAAGCTCAGCCCCTGGTGGCGCAGATAGCTTTCCACCTGGAAATCGGCGTCGAAGCCAAAGGTCTTGGCGGCACGGTCCTGAAGGTTGCGCCCGAACTTGTCGGTCAGCCCGGCTTCGGACAGATAGGTGATGTGCGCGGCCATCCGCGCCACCGCGAGGCCCGCCTCCGGGCCCTTGCCCGCGCCATGGTAATCGCCGCCCTTCCACTTGGGATCGGCCATGATCGCCTGGCGCCCGACTTCGTGAAAGGCGATGTTCTGGGCCGAATGGCGCGCGGTGGAGGCGATTACCAGCACGGCGCGGGTCCGCTCGGGCCAGTTGGCCGCGAAGGAGAGCGCCTGCATCCCCCCCATCGAGCCGCCGACCACGGCGTGAACCTGTTCGATCCCCAGCGCATCGAGCAGCGCCACCTGCGCGCGGACCATGTCACGGATGGTGATGACCGGAAAGCGCATCGCATAGGGGGTGCCGTCCGCCGCCAGGCTGGCGGGTCCGGTGGTGCCCATGCAGCCGCCCAGCACATTGGCGCAGATCACGAAGAACCGGCTGGTGTCGATCACCTTGCCCGGCCCGACCGACTTAGACCACCAGCCGGGCTTGCCGGTCTTGGGATGGGCGCTGACCACGTGCTGATCCATGGTCAGGGCATGGAACAGCAGGATCGCGTTCGATTTTTCGGGGTTGAGCGTGCCGACCGTTTCATAGGCAACCTCAACCGAGGACAGGCTCTGCCCGCCGTCGAGCGGCAGCGCCGCAGGCAGCACCAGCGTCTGGTTGACCAGGTTGAGTTCGGCGGCGGTCATGGCGCCCGCTTGGGCGAGGAGAAGCAGGCTGTCAATTGGCTGCGAGCCTGCTAAAGGCGCGGCCATCATGGCCCGAGTTCCCCAGCCCAAGCCCTGGATCGAAGCGATCCACGCCTATGTTCCCGGCAAGAGCGCCGGGGCGGACGGCAAGCCGCTGGTCAAGCTTTCGGCCAACGAGAACCCGCTGGGTTCCAGCCCGGCCGCGCTGGCCGCGCGCGCCGAAGCCCAGGCTCCTTCGCGTTATCCCGATCCCGGCAGCACGGCCCTGCGCACGGCGATCGGCGCGCTAAGCGGCATTTCTCCTGACCGGATCGTAATGGGCACCGGCTCGGACGAGCTGCTCAACCTGATCGTCCAGGGCTATGCCGGGCCGGGCGACGAGGTGCTGTTTTCGCGCCACAGCTTTTCGGTCTACGAAATCGCGGCGCGGCGCTGCGGGGCGGAGCCGGTGATCGCCCCCGATGCCGACTATGGCTGCGATGTCGATGCCCTGCTCGCGCTGGTCACCCCGCGCACCCGCGTGGTATTCCTGGCCAATCCCAACAACCCCACCGGCAGCTATCTGCCGCGCGGCGAGATCGCCCGGCTCCACGCGGCCCTGCCCGCCGATGTGGTGCTGGTGATCGATCAGGCCTATGCCGAATACGTCGCCCCCGAGGACGATGATCAGGCGCTCGATCTGGCCGCGACCCATGCCAACGTGCTGGTGACGCGGACCTTTTCCAAGATCTATGGCCTTGCGGGAGAGCGGGTGGGCTGGGCCACCGGGGCGCCGGGGCTGATCGAGACGCTCAACCGTATTCGCGGGCCGTTCAACGTCACCAACACCGCCCAGGCCGCCGCGCTGGCCGCGTTGGCCGATCAAGACTTCGTGGTCCGCTCGCGCGAGCACAACCGCGCGGTGCGCGCGGATTTCGTCACCGCACTCACGGCGCTGGGCAACCACGGACTGCGCCCGCTGCCGAGCGAGGCCAATTTCGTGCTGGTGCTGTTCGAGGGGCGGCTCAAGGCTGGCCAGGCTTTTGATG
>JAKOWQ010000251.1 GCA_029781465.1 Pseudomonadota bacterium | reverse complement strand
GATGGGGGTGACCGGCAAACCGATCCATATTTGAGCCGCCGAAGGATGGCCCGCCGCTCCCTGATGCAGCATCTGGCGCGCTGGCATATCTGGCTGGGCTGGGTGGTGGTTATCCCCATGGTGCTGTGGACATTGAGCTGGCTGGTCATGGCACTGCGCCCGATCGAACAAGTGCGCGGCGAGGACTTGCGCGGCGAGCGCCATGCTCTTTCCGACGAGCAAAGGTTCAAGGTGCCCGAGGTCAACGGCTGGCCTGTGATGAAAATCACCCTGGTTCAGCGCGTTGACGGCCCGGTCTGGATCATCGAACACGCAGACCATTCATTACTGACATCCAATGCCCAAACCGGTGAACAGATCCAAGGGGTTGACGCGCCGCTTGCCCGCAGGATCGCCGACGATGCGCTCAAGTCTCCGGCGCGCAAGGCGCTTGTTCGCCGGTTCGATGCCGATCGCAGCCCGATTGACCTGCGCCGCGCCCGTCCCGCCTGGCAAGTCCATTACGAGGATGGCACGAACGTCTATGTCGATGCCGATACCGGCGAGGTACTGGCTTTGCGCACCCGCTGGTGGCGATTCTACGATTTCATGTGGGGCTTGCACATCATGGACCCTGTCGAGCGCGAGAACAGCAGCCATCCGCTGCTGATCGGCATGGCGGCGCTGGGTCTGCTGAGCACGGTGATGGGCAGCGCGCTGCTGCTGCGCCGCCGCAAGGCCGGCCGATGACTGCTACGGTTCCCCAGATACCCGCCGTGCTCGATCTTGCCGGCACGGCGGTGTTTGCATTGACTGGGGCGTTGCTCGCCGCGCGGCTTCGGCAGACCTTCGTGACGATGAGCTTCTTTGCGCTGGTCACCGGGGTCGGCGGCGGATCGGTGCGCGATCTGCTGATCGGGGCGCCGGTGTTCTGGGTGCGCGATCCCTGGGTCGCGCCGGTCTGCCTGGGGGTGGCGCTGGTCGCCTGGTTCACCCCGCACCGCTGGTGGGAAGGCAAATTGCTCGATTGGGCCGATGCCGCCGGACTGGCGGCTTATTCGGTGCTGGGAACGGCCAAGGCGCTGGCCTTTGCCGTCGCCCCGGTGCCCGCCGTGCTGATGGGCGTTATCACCGGCTGCGTCGGCGGGGTGATCCGCGACGTGCTGGCCGGGCGCCCCTCGATCATCATGCGGCCAGAGATCTACGTTACCGCTGCCGCGCTGGCGGCGACCGTCTGCGCGGCAGGAACCGTGCTGGGGCTGCCGCGCGGTCTGGTCTGGGTGCTGGCCGCCGCGGCCGGCTTCTGCCTGCGCGGCCTCGCGATCGGCAGGGGACTGGCCCTGCCCGCCTATGGCCGTGAGGATTGATCAGGCGCGCGGCAGTTCCTTGAGCGGGCGCTCGGTATCGGCGAGGTCTTGGGGAGCGATCACCGCGCCTTCCTCAACCAGTTTGCGCGCCTGGACATAGTCCTTCATCGCCCCCACCGCATCGATCGCGATCATCCGCCCGCCCTTGAGGTAGATCACCGAAAAACTCCGCGCTGCGGGATCGCCGCGCAGCACGGTGGCATCGTGCCCGGTGGAAAGCCCCACCGTCTGGAGCTTGAGATCGTACTGGTTCGACCAGAACCACGGAGTCGCCTTGTAGGGCTGGGGATCGCCAACGATCGCCTTGGCCACGCAGGTCGCCTGATCGTTGGCGTTCTGCACGCTTTCGAGCCGGATCATCGCGCCCTCGGCAAAGGCATTGGCATGGGCCGCGCAATCGCCGATCGCATAGATGTGGGGCAGGCTTGTGCGGCAGAATTCGTCCACCTCGACCCCGTTGCCACCCCTGGCCCCGGCGGCGAGCAAGGGCGCGACCGCCGGAACGATCCCGATCCCGACGATCACCATCTGGCAGGCGATTTCGCTGCCATCGGTCAACCGCACGCCGCTGACCCGGCCCTCGCCAAGAATCTCGCTCGCGCCGGTTTCGGTGCGCAGATCGACGCCGTGGGCGCGGTGCTCAGCCTCGTAGAAGGCGGAAAGCTGCTCACCCGCGACCCGCGCCAGAACCCGTGGCAGCACTTCGAGCAGGGTCACTTCCTTGCCCAGCTTGCGCAGCACCGCCGCCGCCTCAAGCCCGATGTAGCCCCCGCCGATCACCACCACCCGGCTGACCCCGGAAAGCTCGCCCAGGATCGCGTCGGCATCCTCGCGGGTGCGCACGCCGTGCACGCCCGGCAGATCGGCTCCGGGGATCGACAACTTGCGCGGATCGCCGCCTGTGGCCCAGATCAGCTCGCCAAAGGCGCAGGTGCGCCCGTCGGACAGCGTGACCGAGTAGGCAGCGGAATCGAGCGCGACAACTTCGGTGCCAAGCACCAGATCGATGTCCTTTCCGGCCCAGAAATCGGGCTGGCGCACATAGAGCCGGTCAAAGGTCTTTTCGCCCAGCATGTATTCCTTGGACAGC
>JAKOWQ010000241.1 GCA_029781465.1 Pseudomonadota bacterium | reverse complement strand
CCGCTGTTCCTGCGTGAGGAGGAATTGCGGCAGGCGATCGAGTTGCTGTTCTTCGCCTGCCGCGATGTGGCGGGGGAACCGGATGCCCGCTTGGCGGCGCTCGGGCTTGGGCGCGCGCATCATCGGGCGATCTACTTCGTTGGCCGCTATCCCGGCATCACCGTCGGCGAGCTGCTCGGCATCCTGCGCGTTACCAAGCAGAGCCTCAGCCGGGTGCTGGGCCATCTGGTGCACAAGGGTTATGTCGCCCAGCGCCCGGGACCACGCGATCGGCGGCAACGCCTGCTGACCCTGACCGACGCCGGCGCGCGCCTTGAACGCGAACTGTCGGAATACCAGCGGCGACGCATCGCCCGCGCCTATCGCAAGGCCGGCGCCGAGGCGGTGGACGGCTTTCGTACCGTGCTCGCCGGGCTCAGCGACCAGGGCGAGATCGCCACGGCGCCACCCACCGCAGTTGCCGACCGGAGCTGATGCGCCTGCCCGCCGATCCCGGCATGCCCCCGGAACCGGCAGTCGCGCATCCGATCGTGGAGTCGAGAGAAGCGCCCGTCCCCTGGCCGCGGCCGATCACAGGGTGTCTTCGCTGGGCGCTGGTGCCGCGGGTCGGACTTGAACCGACGGCCTGCCGCTTACAAGGCGGCTGCTCTACCAACTGAGCTACCACGGCAGCGGCGGGATACTAGCATAGGCGGGGCCGTACGGTGGCGATTTCGTCGCCGAGGCCGGCAAAGCCGCGACCTGGGGTTCGCGCTAACCAAATCGAAACCGGCAATAGTGAGTATGGTCGGGTTATTCGCGATCGCGTAATGGACGGCGGTTGGCCCAACCCCTAGAGTGCCCCTTCGTTCTGCCTGGTGTCGGCTGCCAGCACCGCGTGAACGCCGCAAGGCATACGCGTCGGAGCCACAGATGGGCCACATCGCGACATCCAACGGCCGATCTGACCAGTACAAGGTCAGCGACGCCTCGTGTCAGCCCCCCTACAGCGAAGACTGTGTTCGCGCGATGTCGATCCAAACCTGTCCCGGACCTAGGCCGCTTGCGATTGGCAACCTCTTGCCCTCGGCGACCGCGAAGCCTGGCTGGTCCGCCGTCCAGCATGCGGTTGCATGCGGCCTTGTGCTGGCGATTTCGCTCATTGCTCTACTCGGCCTCAATGGCGTTGCCCACGCCGAGGACGAAGTCGTGGGGTTTATCCGCACCCTTGACGGCGCCGGCACCATCCGGCGCGGCGACCAGACCATCGCGGCCGAGGTCGGTCTGCAGGTCAGGCGCAACGACGTTCTCCAGACCACCGACAATGCGACAATGGCGGTCCTGTTTCGCGACACCACTATGGTCTCGATCGGACCGAATAGCCGCTTTGCCATTGAGGAATACCAATTCAATCCAATGCAGTCGCAGTATTCATTTCTAGGAATCTTGCTGGGTGGATCGTTTCTTTACATCAGCGGCGATATCGGACATCTGTCACCCGATAACGTCGCGGTCCGAACCCCGGTCGGGGTCATTGGCATTCGGGGAACACGGTTCAGCGCGTCGTTCTCGCAGTGATGGCGGCGTGTGCAGCAGCGAATTGACCTTGCCAGAGGGCGAACCATGACGATCAGCGGAGCCAAGGCGTGGCGCCGACTCCATTTCGTGCCGCTGGTCATGGCCGGCTGCCTGATCGGCTGTGCCACGGTCGAGCCGCCCGTCACCGAGCCGCCGACCACCGAATCTCCCGCACAGCCCGCCGCGGCACCGGAACTGGCGGACTTCTATAATTCGCTGCGCGACCAGTATCTCCTGCTGGCCGATTATCACGTCGCCGAACGCGACTGGACCTCCGCTTCCCTGTTTCGCTCAAAGGCGGACGCTGCGGCAGCCGGGGTGGCGGTGGAGGCCGAGACCGTCCCGATCGCGACCCTGCCCGAAGCCGACGCCGCCCGCTTTCAGCAGGCGCGCGACACGATGAACGCGGCGCTGCGCGGCGGCGGCCGGCTGTTCTTCCCCGAATTGGCGGCCGAAACCCAGATCGATTTTGACTGCTGGCTGCGCGGGCATTGGTTTCTCAACCACCTTTCCGATCTGGTGGTGTGCGAATCGCTGTTCCACAGCTCCCTGGCCCGGCTGCAGGCCTCGCTGCGCGGCAGCATGTTCACGGTATTCGCCAACCCGGACGGCACGGAAAGCACCATTTCGGTCTCCAGCGAAGGCGGGGCGGTGCAGCTCGACCACCCGAACCAGGCCACCATTCTGGGCAGTTCGACGGCTCCGCCGCGCCCGCCGGTCGCGATGGACCAGACAACGACCAACGAGCTGTTCGGCCGAGCCCTGGCAGCCCAGCCACCACCACCCGTGAGCGTTGTCCTGTATTTCGGCTCTGGCGGCACCGCAACTTTGCCA
>JAKOWQ010000444.1 GCA_029781465.1 Pseudomonadota bacterium | reverse complement strand
GGCGGATCCCGGCCCAATTGGTGCGGGTTTCGCTGCCATCGGCCCAGCGGGTGACGATTTCGCGGCTGCCATGCTCGCGCGCGGCGTGATCGATCAGGTGGGTAACGCGAAGGTCCCAGTCCTGCATTGCTCCAAGCATCTCGCTCCTCTCCAATCCATGCGTGGCCGCCGGGCGGTTCTCCCGCCCTGTCCGGCCCGGTGCGTCCATCAGGCTGCCCGGTTCAGGCAACCAGCCTGAGGTGCCCCGCGCCCCTTCGCGTGGTCAGCGCTACATTGGCAAGACCATCGACGCTTGCCAAGCGTTCTGCGAGTTCGCCGTCGAGTTGAAAATCGCGCCCCAGCCTGACGATCGGTTCTTCCGCCCCGCCGGTGCAAAGCCGTGCGATCACCTCGCCCCGGCAATCCGCCCCGCTGGGGAGCAGCTGGGCAAGATCGCGCAATGCTGCGGCGCTGTGCACATCCAGCCTGAGCACCATGGTCGCCATGCTGGTAACCTCGGCGAGCGGCCGGGCACCGCGCACAGTAACGCGCGGCGGCTCTTCCGGGCTGGGCGCGTCAAGTTCCACCTGAAGCAACACGCAGGTACCTTCGCGGGCCCATTGCACCATGGGTTCGACCAGCGATTCCTCGAAGCACGAGGCCGAAAACTGGCCCGAGCTGTCGGAAAAATCGGCCATCACGAAATCGGCCCCGCGCCGCGTTTTGCGCCGTTGCACCCCTTCGACCATCGCCGCCATCACCGCCGGGAGCCGCCCGCCGCCCGGCACCCCGCTTTCCATCAGGCTGGCATAGGAGCGCGCGCCGTTGCCCGAGGCCACCGCGCGCCATTGCTCGACCGGATGTGCGGCGAAATAGAAACCGAAGTTCTCGCGCTCGCGGGCCATCTGCTCGGCCCGGCTCCACGGCTCGGCATCGGCCAGCCGCAGCGCAGGCGCGGCGTGATCCTCGCCCCCGAACAGCCCGTGCTGACCAGAAGTGCGGGTGCGCTCGGCCTCGTCGGCCACTGCCAGCAGGATATCGGCATTTGCCAGCACCTGCGCGCGGTTGGGTTCAAGCGTGTCAAACGCCCCCGCACCCGCCAGCCCTTCAAGCTGGCGGCGGTTCATCGAACCATAGGGCACCCGGCGAAACAGATCCTCAAGGCTGGCGAAAGCGCCGTTTGCCTCGCGCTCGGCAACGATCGCATCCATCGCCTTTTCGCCGACGTTGCGTATCCCCGCCAGGGCGTAACGCACGGCATAGCCCTGGTCGGTCGGCTCGACGGTGAACTCTGCCTCGCTGTGGTTGATGTCCGGCCCTTGCAGCACCACCCCGGCACGGCGCATATCGTCGACGAAGATGCTCAGTTTTTCCGATTGGTGCATGTCGAAGCACATCGATGCGGCGTAAAACTCGTGCGGATAGTGGGTCTTGAGCCAGCCGGTCTGGTAGGCGAGCAAGGCATAGGCTGCCGCGTGGCTTTTGTTGAAGCCGTAACCGGCGAACTTGTCGATCAAATCGAACAGCTCGTTTGCCTTGGCGGCCTCGATCCCCGAAACCTCGCTGCAGCCATCGACGAAGCGCTGGCGCTGGGCGTCCATTTCAGCCTGGACCTTTTTGCCCATCGCGCGGCGCAGCAGGTCGGCATCGCCCAGCGAATAGCCGGCCAGGATCTGCGCCGCCTGCATCACCTGTTCCTGATAGACGAAGACCCCGTAGGTTTCGGACAGGATGCCTTCGAGCTTGGGATGCGGATATTCGATGCTCTCCGCCCCGTTCTTGCGCCGGGAGAACAGCGGGATGTTGTCCATCGGGCCGGGACGGTAGAGCGAAACGAGCGCGATGATGTCGCCGAAATTGGTCGGCTTCACCATCGCCAGGGTGCGCCGCATCCCTTCGGATTCGAGCTGGAACACCCCCACCGTGTCGCCGCGTTGCAGCAGCTCGTAAACTTGCGGATCGTCCCACGGCAGTGCCGAAAGGTCGATCGCGATATCGCGCCGGGCCAGCAGGTCGATCGCCTTCCTCAACACCGACAGCGTCTTGAGGCCAAGGAAGTCGAATTTGATCAGGCCCGTATCCTCGACATATTTCATGTCAAACTGGGTCACCGGCATATCCGAGCGCGGATCGCGGTAGAGCGGGATCAGCTGCGCCAGTGGACGATCGCCGATCACCACCCCGGCGGCGTGAGTCGAGCTGTTGCGCGGCAAGCCTTCGAGCTGCACCGCCAGATCGATCAGCCGGTGCACCTCCTCGTCGGTATCGTATTCGCGGCGAAACTCGGCCACGCCGTTGAGCGCGCGGGGCAGGGTCCAGGGATCGGTCGGGTGGTTGGGGACCATCTTGCACAGCCGATCGACCTGGCCATAGCTCATCTGCAGGATGCGCCCTGTATCGCGCAGCACCGCGCGGGCCTTGAGCTTGCCGAAGGTGATGATCTGGGCGACGT
>JAKOWQ010000227.1 GCA_029781465.1 Pseudomonadota bacterium | reverse complement strand
TCCGGCCTTGAAGGCCGCGACTTCCGCGGCAGGTCAGCCCGCCGTCGGCCTGCTTTAACCTGCCCGACGCACCTTCAGACGGACGCCGTCAATTTCGACCACCTCGATGGCGGCAAAAGGCGGCAGCGGACCCTGGGCAGGATCCACCAGTTCTGCGCTCCATAATTCGCCAGCCACCTGCACCGTGCCGCGCGGGTTCATCACCGATCGTACCGAGCCGCGCAGACCAATCAGGCTCTCCTTGCCCATTTTTACCGGGGCGCGCAGCGCTTTCACGGCAATGGAAATGATGATCGAGAAGCTGAGCGCCATGAACAGGCCCGTTCCAACCACCAGCGGGATGGAAATGCGCGGCAGGCCGGGGATGCGCACCGAATTGAACAGGATCAAGGCCCCGGCGATAAATGAGCCGATGCCGGCAGCCGTAAGCGCGCCGTGGGTGGGCGCTTTGATATCCACAATGAAGAGGATGAACGATAACAACAGGAAGATCAGCCCAAACCAATTGACCGGCAGCACGCCCAGACCGTAAACAGCCAGCAACAGACACACCAGGCCGATGAAACCGGCCACCCAGCCGCCCGGGCTGGAAAGTTCGATCAGCAGGGCCTGCACGCCGATGGTCAGCAGCAGGAAAACCACATTCGGGTTGATCAAAAAGCCCAGGATTCGCTCGATGATCGTCACGGGCACACTGTAAACCGACGCGCCGGCGGTGTGCAGCACAACCGGCTGATCTAGCACGATGACGGTGGCGCCATCGATGGTGTTCAGCAGCGTCTCCAGGTCGGGCGCGATCCAATCAATCAGGCCTGCCTCGAGCGCCTCCTCAGAGGAAGCCGCCTTGGCCTCGTCAATGGCAGATTCGGCCAGGCGGGTGGCGCTTTCGGGCCGGCGACCGCTGTTCAGCGTGCGCACGGTCGCCTTCATGGCTTCCTTTTCCTTGGTGGCAATGGTGGTTTCCAAATCCTCACCCTGGCCGCCAACCGGGCTGGCCGCGCCGATCATCGTTTCGGGCGCCATGGCGGCGGCATGCCCGGCCAATGTGATGAGCGTGCCCGCGCTGGCAGCCATCGCCCCGCGCGGAGTTACGTATACAATCACCGGGATCTCGCTCGCGCGCAGCAGCGAAACGATCAGACTCATCTGATCGATCTGCCCGCCGGGGGTATTCAATTGCAGGATGACCACATCCGCGCCGCGGTCGCT
>JAKOWQ010000203.1 GCA_029781465.1 Pseudomonadota bacterium | reverse complement strand
TCGGCGGCGGGCAATTCAAAGCGGTAATAGCCGGTCCCGCCCGCATTCGGCATCAGCGGGCCTTCGCCGCCGATGCTGAGCCGCGTGCGTTCGTCGGTCAGCAGCTGGCACTGCGTTTCGCCGCCCAGCCGGTGCAGGCACAGCGGGATCCCCCAACGGGTTACCGGCGGCTTGGCCCCCAGCCGGGCATAGCGGCTCTGCACCACCTCATAGCCGCCATCGCTGTTGGCGCTGAAAGTGAGCAGCGGAACGCCTTGCTGGTCGGTAAAGCTCTGCATTGCGGGCAGGATGCGCGGATCGCCGGAGACCTCGGCCATGGCCCTGAAAAAGTCCGCGCTGGTGGCGTTGCCGTTGCCGTGCTCGTGCATGTAGCGGCGCACACCGTCGCGGAAGCGGGTATCGCCCATGAATGCCGCGATCATCGCAACCACGTGCCCGCCCTTGCCATAGGTGATCGTGTCGAAAGCCTCGTCGATCTGGGCGTTGGTGTCGATCGGCTGATGGATCGGGCGGCCCGCGACGAGCGAGTCGGTGCGCATCGCCTCGAACCCTTCGGCCAGGCCGCCCGCGCCGATGTTCAGATCGGGGCGCCATTCCCCGCCGATCCGGTAGCCCATCCAGTTGGCGAAGCTTTCGTTGAGCCAGATGTCGTCCCACCATGCCGGGGTGACCAGATCGCCGAACCACTGGTGCGAAAGCTCGTGCGCAACGACCATTCCGAACAGGCGCTTCTGTTCGGTTGCGGCCTTGGGATCGAGGACCAGGATCGAATCGCCATAGAGGTCGGCTCCGGCATTCTCCATCGCCCCGGGCATGATCGGCGAGGTGATCTGATCGAGCTTGGGATAGGGGAAAGGCTGGTTGAAATAGGCTTCGAGCAGCCGCACGATTTCCTTGGAACCATCGAGCGCGAAATCGAGCTGCCGGGCATTGGGCTGGGTCGAAACGATCCGCAGCGGCAACGGCGCGGGGCGCTGCGCGGTGGGGGCCACTTGCCCTTCCACCTTGACGAAGGGGCCGACCATCACCGCCGCCAGATAGGTCGGCAGGGGCAGGGTCGGGGCAAAGCTGTGGACATCGAGCGCGCCTTCGCGCCGGTTCGATTGTTCGGGCGCGTTGCTGACCGCGGAAAGACCCGGCGGAGTGCGCAGGGTGAGGGTCAGCGGCGTCTTGAAGCCGGGTTCATCGAAGGAAGGAAAGGCGGCGCGGGCATCGATCGATTCGAACTGGCTCCACGCATACCAGTCATCCCCGACCTTGACCCGGTAAAGCCCCGAAGGAACCGAATTGAACGCCGCGCTGTAAACAAAATCTAGCACCAGGGGTCCGGCGGGGAGTTCCTCATCGAACACCACCCGCGCAACGCCGGTATCATCGAGCTGGTGCCAGTGCCCGGCAATCGTGCGGCCGCCTACCCTGGCCAACACATGGTCCACCGCCAGATCGCGGCCATGCAGATCGATGAACCGGCTGGGCTGCTTCAGTTCGATGTCGATCTGGACCGCGCCCGAAAAGCGTTCCTGCGCAGGATCCACCGTAAGGTCGATCCGGTAGGCCTTGGGGCGCGCCGCATCGCTCAACTTGCCTTGCGGTACCGGCGCCAGCGCGGCGGCGCTCTGTTCGTCCGTCTGCTGCGCGCTTGACGCATCGGCTGCCTGCGCCAGGGCGGGCGGGGAAATCGCCAGCAGCGGCGCGGCCAGAACGAGCGCAATTGCGCGGGCGGACGGTTTGAAGGCAATCGGTTTCATGCCGCCGCTCTCAGCCCCGCGTCAGTCTTGACGCAAAGACCCGCTCGACCAAGCAGCAACCCCGTTCGACCAGCGTCAGCGCAGCAGGCTGCCCAGCAGACCGCGCGCGAAGCGGCCAAGGATCGCGCCGCCCAAAGCCGTCCCGATCGAACCCGCCGCCGCGCTGGCCGCCGAAGCCATCGGCGAACCCGACGATTTCTTGCCACTGATCGAGCGCGCCACCATGGTCCCGGCCGAAGCCGCCGCCGCACCGAGCGCCGCCTTGCCGGCCTTTTCCCACATCGACTGGGTCTTGCGCGGCTGGGCGCGCTGCGCATCTTCGCCCTGTTCTTCCACCACCTTGGCGGCATCGGCGGCGTCTGCGGCCTTTTGCGCCAGAACCTCTGCCGCGCTCTCACGATCGACCAGCGTATCGTACTTGCCGTCGAAGGGGCTGATCGACTGGATGATCGCCCGCTCCTTGGGCGTGACCGGGCCCAGCCGCGAGCGCGGCGGCGCGATCAGCGCGCGCTGCACCACCGTGGGGGCGCCATCCTCGTCAAGGGTGGAGACCAGCGCCTCGCCCACCTTGAGTTCGGTAATCGCCGCCTCGACATCGAGTTCGGGGTTGATACGGAAGGTTTCCGCCGCCGCCTTGATCGCCCGCTGATCGCGCGGGGTGAAGGCCCGCAGCGCGTGCTGCACCCGGTTGCCGAGCTGGCCCGCGACCTTCTCGGGAATGTCGATCGGGTTCTGGGTGACGAAGAACACGCCCACCCCCTTGGACCGGATCAGCCGCACCACCTGCTCGATCTTGTCGAACAGGGCCTGGGGCGCATCGTCGAACAGCAGGTGCGCCTCGTCGAAGAAGAACACCAGCACCGGCTTTTCGGGATCGCCCACTTCGGGCAGGGCCTCGAACAGCTCGCTCAGCAGCCAGAGCAGGAAGGTTGCGTAAAGCTTGGGGCTTTGCATCAGCCTGTCGGCGGCGAGCACGTTGACAACGCCCTTGCCGTTCTCGTCACAGCGGATGAAGTCGTTGATCTCGAAGGCCGGTTCTCCAAAGAACTTGGCCGCGCCCTGGCTCTCGAAAGCCAGCAGCTGGCGCTGGATCGTGCCCACGCTGGCCTTGGAAATGTTGCCATAGGTGGTCGCCAGCTCACCCGCCTTTTCGGCGCAGGCGATCAGCACCTGTTGCAGATCCTCGAAATCGAGCAGCAGCAGGCCGTTGTCGTCGGCCCATTTGAAGGCGATCGTCAGCACGCCCTCCTGGGTGTCGTTGAGGCCCAGCAGCCGCGAGAGCAGCAGTGGCCCCATTTCCGAGATGGTGGTGCGGATCGGGTGGCCCTGTTCGCCGTAAAGATCCCAGAACACCGCCGGATTGTCGTGATAGGCGAAGGGTTCGATCCCCAGTTCCTTTGCCCGCCCCTCGATCTTGTCGGCGTGCTTGAATTCGTGGCTCCCGGCCATGGTGATGCCCGAAAGGTCGCCTTTCACATCGGCCAGGAACACCGGAACACCGGCCCCG
>JAKOWQ010000194.1 GCA_029781465.1 Pseudomonadota bacterium | reverse complement strand
CTACATCGACGATCTGCGCGAGGAATTCGTGCGCGATTTCGTGTTCCCGATGATGCGCGCCAATGCCCGCTATGAAGGCGACTACCTGCTCGGCACCTCGATCGCGCGCCCGCTGATTTCCAAGCGTCTGGTCGAGATCGCGCACGAAACCGGCGCCGATGCCGTGGCCCACGGCGCCACCGGCAAGGGCAACGATCAGGTCCGCTTCGAGCTTTCAGCCTATGCGCTCGATCCCAATATCAAGGTGATTGCACCGTGGCGCGAATGGGATCTCACCAGCCGCACCGCGCTGATTGCCTGGGCCGAGGCCCACCAGATCCCGGTGCCCAAGGACAAGCGCGGCGAAAGCCCCTTCTCTACCGATGCCAACCTGCTGCACACCTCGAGCGAGGGCAAGGTGCTGGAGGATCCGTGGGAAGAGACCCCGGACTATGTCTATTCGCGAACCGATCATCCCGAAAACGCGCCCGATGTGCCCGAATACATCACCATCGATTTCGAACGCGGCGATGGCGTTGCGCTGAATGGCGTGGCGATGAGCCCCGCGGCCCTGCTCACCGCGCTCAACGATCTGGGGCGCAAGCACGGGATCGGCCGACTCGATCTGGTCGAGAACCGCTTCGTCGGCATGAAGAGCCGCGGCATGTACGAAACCCCGGGCGGCGAGATCTATGCCCGCGCGCACCGGGGCATCGAATCGATCACGCTTGATCGCGGCGCTGCGCACCTCAAGGACGAGCTGATGCCGAAATATGCCGAGCTGATCTACAACGGCTTCTGGTTCGCGCCCGAGCGCGAGATGCTCCAGGCGGCGATCGATCTCAGCCAGGCCAAGGTTTCGGGCACGGTGCGGCTCAAGCTCTACAAGGGCAATGCCAGCGTGGTCGGGCGCAAATCGCCCAACTCGCTCTATTCCGAGCGCCATGTGACCTTCGAGGACGATGCCGGCGCCTATGACCAGAAGGATGCCGCGGGCTTCATCAAGCTCAACGCGCTCAGGCTGCGGCTTCTGGCGCAGCGGGATCGCTGATTCCGGCGGAAACCGCCGCCTCTGACGTCGCCTTTCGATTCTGTCCACGGCTAGGGCCGACTTATCCACTGCTCAGAGGAGCATCTGTGGATAACTCGGCCTGCGCGGCCTTGCGCGACTCGGTCTGGAGGCGCAGCTTCAACCCATCGAGACGGTGAAATCGAACTTGAAGATGAGGTGGGAAACCGCTGAATAGACAAGGGAAAACATAACGGATCGATCTGGCAGCGATGCCCGCAGCAGTATCGGAAAACACGCCTCAGGATGACTTCGGTCTGAATCTGGCGAACCGCAGATGCAGCGAGTGGCGCGCGGTCAGCAGATCGCTAGGCAAGCGATCGGGAACGGTGGAAGGAAGGCCATGCTTCGGCACGGCGGAACGGAAGGCCGGGAACGACAGG
>JAKOWQ010000191.1 GCA_029781465.1 Pseudomonadota bacterium | reverse complement strand
GCCCCTGTGGCGGAATGGTAGACGCGAACGACTCAAAATCGTTTGTCGCAAGACGTGCCCGTTCGAGTCGGGCCAGGGGCACCACTGGCGCATTGCCGAGGCGGCAATCGCGCCCTAGGCTGGGAGCATGAAAGCCCGCCTCCTCAGCTTCGCCGCGCTTGCCGCGCTGTTCTCCAATCCCGCCCAGGCCGATCCGGTTCGCGACCGGATCGCGGCCGATATGCCGGGGCTGATGGAAATCTACCGCGATTTCCACCTTAATCCCGAGCTTTCCTTTCAGGAGCATCGCAGCGCGAAGATCATGGCCGATGCCGCGCGCAAGGCCGGGTTCGAAGTGAGCGAGGGGATTGGCGGGACCGGGGTGGTCGCGGTGCTGCGCAACGGGCCGGGACCGGTGGTGCTGATCCGTGCCGATATGGACGCTCTGCCGGTGATCGAGCAGACCGGACTGCCCTTTGCCTCGAAGGCGCGCGGCACATCCACGGCTGGGGTGGAGAGCGGGATCATGCACGCCTGCGGGCACGATACCCATATGACCGCCTGGATCGAAACCGCGCGGGTGCTTGGTGCGAACAAGGACAAATGGTCCGGCACGCTGGTAATGGTCGGCCAGCCGGCCGAAGAGCGCGGGCTGGGCGCGCTGGCGATGCTGGAAGACCCGCGCTTCAAGGCCTTTCCCAAGCCCGACTATGCGCTGGCCTTCCATGACAGTGCCGACCTGCCTTCGGGCGTGATCGGGGTGGCGCCGGGCTATGCCCTGGCCAACGTCGATTCGGTCGACATCACGGTTCATGGCGTGGGCGGCCACGGCGCCTATCCGGCGCTGACCAAGGATCCGATCGTGATTGCCAGCGCGATCGTGATGCGCCTGCAAACCCTGGTCAGCCGCGAGCACGATCCGTTCGATCCAGCGGTGGTGACGGTCGGCAGTTTCCACGCCGGGGCCAAGCACAACATCATTTCCGACCGGGCCGAGATGCAGCTGACGGTGCGCTCCTATTCCGACGAATCGCGCAAGCAGCTGCTCGACGGGATCCGCCGCATCGCCCGCGCCGAAGCCCAGGCCGCCGGGCTTCCCGATGATCTCCTGCCCGAGGTCAAGGTGGAGGAACCCTTCACCCGCTCGACCTACAACACGCCCGCCTTCAGCGCCGATATGCTGAGCTTTTTCCAGCAGCATTTCGGCGAAGGCCGCGCGCAGCAGGTTGGCCCGGTAATGGCGGGCGAGGACTTTGGCGAGTTTGCCCGCAGCGATCCCGCCCACATCAAGAGCCTGATCTTCTGGGTCGGCGGACGCCCGGCCGAAACGATCGCGGCGGCTAAGAAGGATGGCAAGGTCCTGCCCGGCCTCCACAGCCCGTTCTGGGCGCCCGAGGCAGGCAAGGTGATCGCCACCGCCAGCGAGGCGTTGGTTGCCTCGACGATCAGGCTGATGCCAAAGCGTTGATTTGCGTGTCGCCCCGGCAGGGCACGGCTGCTAGGCTGCCCCGATGCTGACCATGCCGTCCCTGCATGCGCTTGGCGCTATCCTGGTCGCGGTCGCGATGTTCGTGGCCTTTGCGCGGGGACGCCTGCCGGTGGAGCTGGTTTCGCTCGGCACGATCGTGCTGATCGCGCTGTGGCTCTATGTCATGCCCTTGCCCGGACAGCGCAAGGAAGAGGGGTTGGCGCTCGCTTTCTCGGGCTTCGGGCACTACGCGCTGGTCACGATCTGCGCATTGATGGTCATGGGCAGGGGGCTGGTCGTCACCGGCGCGCTTGAGCCGCTGGTGCGGGTGCTGGAACGGGTCTGGCGGATCAACACCCGGCTGGGTCTGCTGGTGACGCTGATCCTGGCCATGCTGCTGTCGATGATGGTCAACGACACCCCGGTGCTGGTGCTGCTGTTGCCGGTGCTGGTCCAGCTCGCCGCGCGCGGAGGCATGGCCTCATCGCGGACGCTCATCCCGGTCAACGCCGCAGTGCTGATCGGCGGGATGGCCACGACCATCGGCACCTCTACCAACCTGCTGGTCGTTTCGCTCGCGCTTGATCTCGGCATGCCGCCGATGAGCGTGTTTCACTTTACCCCGCTGGTGCTGGCGGCGGCGCTGGTGGCCTTGCCCTATATCTGGCTGGTCATGCCGCGCTTGCTGCCCGACAACCGCGAGGAGGCCATTCGTGCCCCGCGGCGGTTCCAGGCTACGCTGCGGATCGGTGGCGGAAGCGAATTCGCCGGCAAGGCGGTGGAGGACGTGGCCCGGGCCATGCCCGCGGACTTTGCCTTCCATGCCCCGGGACATACCACGGTTTCCGCCAATGCCCGGCTGGCGGTCAGCGGCACCCATGCCGCGCTTGAGGAAGCGACCCGCCGGCTTCAGGCGGCGCTGGCGCCGAAGTGGGCGCTCGATCAGATCCAGCGTGAGGCGGCCACTTCGCGTGAAGATCTGGTGGTGGTCGAACTGGCGGTCACCGCCGACAGCCGGCTTGCCGGCCTGACCATCCCGACCAGCGGGATAGCCGATCTCTATGGCGTGGTAATTCTCGGAATCGAGTTCGTTGCCCGGCAGTGGGATGGCGAGCGCAGCGATCCCGCGCTGGCGGCGCTGGGCGAAGGCGATGTGCTGCTGGCCATTGGAACGATGGAGCGGATCCGCGAATTCGCCCAAGGGGACGGCCTGCTGATGCTCGAAGGGGCAATGGAAGTGCCGCGCCGGGCCAAGGCTTTGCTTGCCCTGGGGATCATGGGCGGGTCGATCGGCCTGGCGAGCATTGGCCTGCTGCCGATCGCCATCGCCGCGCTTGCCGGGGCGATCGCCATGCTGGCAACCGGCTGCGTGCGCTTCGACCGGGTCGGACGGGCGCTGTCGGCCAAGGTTATCGTGCTGGTGGCGGCAAGCATCGCGATCGGACGTCTGGTGCTGGAAAGCGGCGCGGCCGAATGGCTGGGGCAGGTGCTGGCGCTGGTCTTGCAGGTTCTGCCGCCCGCGGGCGTACTGGCGGCGATCATGCTGTTCGTGACCGTGCTGACCAACTTCGCCTCGAACTCTGCGGCGGCGACGGTCGGGACACCGATCGCCTTCTCGATTGCGCGCCAGCTGGGCTTGCCGCCCGAACCGCTGGTGCTGGCGGTGCTGTTCGGCTGCAACCTGTGCTATGCCACCCCGATCGCCTATCAGACCAACATGCTGATCATGGCCGAAGGCAAATATGCCTTCCGCGATTATGTCCGCACCGGAGTGCCGCTGGTGCTGTTGATGGTGGCGACGCTCTCGATCCTGCTGGTGGTTCGTTACGGGCTTTGATCGCGGTTGAGAATGATTCTCAAGATTTTGATCGGGAAACCCGATTACAAACTGCGGAAAAACGCGGTGGCCTTGGCCGCCCTGCAAGCGCAATGAAGTGTGGTCAGATTCCACCCCACAAGGAGAGTGAAAATGGGACTCAAGGGCTCCAAGACCGAAGACAACCTCAAGGCCGCGTTCGCCGGTGAAAGCCAGGCCAACCGCCGTTACCTCTACTTCGCTCAGAAGGCCGATATCGAAGGTCACAACGATGTCGCCGCCGTGTTCCGCTCGACCGCGGAAGGCGAAACCGGCCACGCGCACGGTCACCTCGAATACCTTGAGGAATGCGGCGATCCCGCCACCGGCGAGCCGATCGGCGATACCGTTGCCAACCTCAAGGCGTCGATCGCGGGTGAAACCCACGAGTACACCGACATGTACCCGGGCATGGCCAAGACCGCGCGCGACGAGGGCTTTGACGAAATCGCTGACTGGTTCGAGACTCTTGCCAAGGCTGAAAAGAGCCACGCCGGCAAGTTCCAGAAGACCCTCGACGGTCTGCTCGCCGAGGCGTGATCCGCTGATGAGCGGCCCGCCTGCCAAGGCGGGCCGCCATCCCCGCATGCGATGAACTCAGGGGGGAGCCCGATGGAAGGCAGCCTCGAAGCACCGACGCGCCACCCGATCCCGTGGCAGGACGAAGCCTGGTACGATGAAGCCGCGCTCGAAAAGGAGCTGCGGCGGGTTTACGACATCTGTCACGGCTGCCGCCGCTGCTTCAACCTGTGCGACAGCTTTCCGATCCTGTTCGACGCGATCGACGAGGCGCCCAACGAAGAGGTCGACGATCTTTCGCCCGCGCAGCTCAAGGCGGTCGTCGATGCCTGTACGCTGTGTGACATGTGCTTCATGACGAAGTGCCCCTATGTCCCGCCGCACAGCTTCGATCTCGATTTTCCCCATCTGATGCTGCGCTTCCGCGCGGTTGAAAACCGCAAGGGCGAAACCCCGTTCATGGACCGCCAGCTGGCCGAGATGGACCGCAACGGGCGGCTCGGCTCGATGGCTGCGGGCCTTGCCAACTGGGCGACCGGCGAGGGTAACGGCCTGACCCGTCCGGTGATCGAAAAGGTGACCGGGATTGATCGGCGCGCGCATCTGCCACCGTTCATGGAAATCCCGCTCACCAACCAGGCGGCGGGGATCGTTCCCGCACCCAATCCCGATGGTCCCGCTTTCGGCAAGAAAGTGGCGATCTATGCCGGCTGCCACGATCAGTTCAACGATGGCACCCCCGGTCTGGCGCTGATCAAGGTGCTGGCCCACAACGGCGTGAAGGTGCGGGTGGAGCACCCCGATTGCTGCGGCATGCCCAAGCTGGAAAACGGCGATCTGCCCGCCGTGGCCAGCGCCGCGCAACGTATCTCGGCCCATTTCAAGCCCTTGATCGACGATGGCTGGGACGTGGTGCCGCTGACCACCTCTTGCGCCCTGATGCTCAAGTTCGAATGGCCGCTGATCGAGACCGCGAACGAGGCGGTGGCACTGCTTTCGCGGCACAGCTTCGACGTTTCGGAATATGTCGTCGCGCTTGCCAAGGAAACCGGGCTGGCACCGATTGAGCCGATGGCAAAATCGATCGCGGTCCATTTCGCCTGCCACGCCCGCGCCCAGAACATGGGACCCAAGGCGATGGAAATGCTCCGCCTGATCCCCGAAGCCAAGCCCGCGCTGACCGAGCGCTGCTCGGGCCACGGCGGCAAGTGGGGGATCTTCAAGAAGAACTTCGATCGCGCGGTGAAGGTGGGCAAGCCCGCCGCGCGCAACCTGGTAAAGGAAAACCCCGATCTGGTGGTTTCCGAATGCCCGCTGGCCGGGCCGCATCTGAAACAGGTGATCGCGGCCAACGGCGCAACCCCGCCGGAACGGATCGGCCACCCGATCGAAGTTCTGGCCAAAGCCTACGGATTGTAACCGCTATGCCCCGCGATGCACGCACCATCACTCCGGCCGATATCCTGCCGCTCGATCAGTACGAGCTGATCCGCGCCGACAAGAAGGCGGAGGCTCTGGCGCGCAAGCAGCTGACCCGCATCGCCGTGGGGCCGCACGCCACGGTATTGTTCGAGAACTGGGATTCGATGTGGCTGCAGATCCAGGAAATGCTGCGGATCGAAAAGGGCGGGGCGGATCAGCTTGCCGATGAACTGGCGGCCTATGATCCGATGGTACCCAAGGGGCATGAACTGACCTGTACCGTGCTGTTCGAGATCGCCGATCCCGATCGCCGCGACGCCTTCCTGCGCACCATTGGCGGCGTAGAAAACCACATCGCGATCGAAGTGGGCGGGCACCGGCTCCGTGCGCGGCCCGAAGGCGATACCGAGCGCACCCGTGCGAGCGACAACAAGGCCAGCGCGGTGCACTTCATGCATTTCGATTTCACGCCCGAAGCGATCGCGGGCTGGACATCGGGCGAGGGACCGGCGCTGCTCCTGATTGATCACCCCAACTATGGCCACGCGGCGATGATCTCGCCCGAAACCCGCCGCTTTCTGGCGGCGGAGTGCTTCTGATCAATCGTTGCCGTTGGGGTTGCCGCTGCGCTGCTTGGAAACCTGTTGGATCTCCTCGATTGCCTTGGCATCGGGGCGATAGGGTTGCTTTTTCTTGGGCTTGTTCCCTGACGTAACGTCGGGCAGTTCAAGCTCGTCGTAAGGGCCACTTTGCACGGCCACCGTCGCTCCCGGGCGCGTTGGCAGGTTCGGGGGCGGGACAAACGCCGCGTCCCGCGCGCGCGGGCCTCGCGGCGCTGACCCGCCGCCACCGCCGCCATAGCTTCCGGAGCCACCGGAGGGTCCGGCTTCCTCGCCGCCAAAGCCCATCGTTCCGCGATTGTCTTTCAGGCCGGAGACAAGCTTGCGCGGCCCAAGTTTGGCGGCTTCGATCGCCCGGGCCTCGTTGTAGTCCTGCTGGCTCTTGATCCCATCCTCGATCGCGGAGCGGCTGCCTTCGTCGGCGAACATCGCCAGCGCGCCAGTCAGCACGATCGTCACCACCGCAAAATGCTTCAGCAGTTTGGGTGAAACAGGAATGGTCGGGGCAGCACGGCGCATGGCGGGTTTGCTAGCGCACGAAGGTTAACCGGGCTGAGACCGGGTATGGTTAGCAATCCCTTGCCATCGAGTTTCGTTCACGGCGCGACAGGCCAAATCCGGGATAAGGTCCTGACCCTAACCTTACCCTGTAAAATTTACCGACATTTCACCTCTCGGCATTAGGTTTTTCGGCATCGATTGCGAAGGGAAAGCCGGTGCCGGCATGATCCGTCTGTTCAAACATTACGTTCCCCACGCGGTAATCCTGCTGGGATTGCTTGATCTGGCACTGCTCGCGCTGGCCGGAGAACTGGCCTGGCAGGTTCGCGCCGGGCAGATCGGCATGCACCTTGGCTCGCTGGCAACGCGCGGCTGGCAGCTGG
>JAKOWQ010000139.1 GCA_029781465.1 Pseudomonadota bacterium | reverse complement strand
CCAACGATCTCTACATCGGTCAGGGCGGTGCGCCCGAAGGGGTGCTGGCAGCGGCGGCGCTGCGCTGCGTTGGCGGGCAGTTCACCGGCCGGCTGGTGTTCCGCAACGAGGACGAGCGCCAGCGTGCCCGCAAGTGGGGGATCGAGGATCTGAACAAGATCTACACCCGTGACGAGCTGGCCAAGGGCGATTGCATCTTCGCCGCCACCGGGGTGACCGATGGGTCGCTGCTCAAGGGGGTGAAGCGGCTCAAGGGCCATGTCATGACCACCGACAGCGTGGTGATGCGCGCCAGCTCGGGCACAGTGCGCTGGGTGCGGGGCGAGCATCGCAAGTAGGCAAGCTTGTCAGGACCGCCCGGTTCGGGGCAATGCTCTGCCATGACCACTGATTCCCGGCCGCTGAACGACCCCGCGCCGCAGCCCCATGGCTTGCTAGAGGACGCGTCCGCGCTGTTTTTCGGCAGTGTGTTCGTCGCCACAGGCCTGGCGATCCTGCGCGCTTCGGGGCTGGTAACCGGCGGCATGGCCGGGCTGGCGCTGCTGGTCTCGCATTTCGTGCCGCTGACCCCCGGGGTGCTGCTGGCGCTGCTCAACATTCCGTTTCTGGTGCTGGCCTGGCGGGCGATCGGCCCGCTGTTCGCGGTGCGAACGGTGCTGGCCAGTGTGGTGATCGCAGCGCTTTCGCTGGTCTGGCAGCAGAGCATGCGGATCGGGATCGACAATCCGCTGGTGGCGGCGATCGCCGGGGGTGCGCTGCTGGGCCAGGGTGTGCTGACCCTGGTGCGGCACGGCGCCGGACTGGGCGGTTTCGGCGTGCTGACGGTCTGGCTCAACCAGCGCTACGGCTGGCTGGTCGGGCGCAGCCAGCTGGCGGTGGACGTGGTAGTGCTGGGGCTGAGCGCCGCCTATCTCGCCCCTGCGCAATTGGGATGGTCCTCGCTCAGCGCGCTGGTGATGGGGATCGTGGTCTATCTGTGGCACCGTCCGGGACGCTATACCGGTTATTCGCAGCTGCGCTGGTAGGCGCGGATCGCGCAAATGCGGAAAATCGCGCCGCGCCCCTGTTGCATTCGCGGGACTGTCGGATAAGGCCCGATCCGGGCTGAATCGCGGGGAAGGGCACAGCGCATGAAGATCATGGCCGGAAACAGCAACCTGCCGCTGGCGCGCGCCATCGCCGGTTATCTCGAAATGCCGCTGACCGATGCCTCGGTACGGCGCTTTGCCGATGAGGAAGTGTTCGTCGAAATCCACGAGAACGTGCGCGGCGAGGACGTGTTCGTGGTCCAGTCGACCTCCTACCCGGCCAACGACAACCTGATGGAACTGCTGATCTGCATCGACGCGCTGCGCCGGGCCTCGGCCAAGCGGATCACCGCAGTGGTGCCCTATTTCGGCTATGCCCGGCAGGATCGCAAGCCGGGGCCGCGCACGCCGATTTCGGCCAAGCTGGTCGCCAACCTGATTACCCAGGCCGGAGCCGACCGGGTGCTGGCGGTGGACCTTCACGCCGGGCAGATCCAGGGCTTTTTCGATATCCCGACCGACAACCTCTATGCCGCGCCGGTGATGGCGGCCGATATCCTGCAGCGCACCGGCGGGGAGAACCTGATGGTCGTCTCGCCCGACGTCGGCGGGGTCGTGCGCGCCCGCGCGCTGGCCCGGCGGCTTGACAACGCGCCGCTCTCGATCGTCGACAAGCGCCGTGACAAGCCGGGCGTTTCCGAAGTGATGAACATCATCGGCGATGTCAGCGGCTGGGATTGCATCCTGATCGACGACATCATCGATTCAGGCGGCACACTCTGCAACGCCGCCGCCGCGCTGATGGAGGCCGGCGCGAAAAGCGTGACCGCCTATCTCACGCACGGCGTGCTCTCGGGCCTGGCGGTCGAGCGGGTCAACGCTTCGGTGCTCAAGGAACTGGTGATTACCGATTCGATCCAGCCGAGCGAGGCGGCGCTGGCTGCGGGCAGCAAGATTCGCGTTCTCTCGATCGCCCCGCTGGTGGGCGAGGCGATCCACCGCATTGCCGAGGAAAGCTCGGTATCGAGCCTGTGGGACTGATGAAGCTCGACGCGGAAATCGCCCTTGCCCACCGCCTGGCCGATGCGGCGCGGGGGGCAATTCTGCCGCATTTCCGCACCCCGCTTTCCAGCGAGCGCAAGGCCGATCGCACCCCGGTGACCCTGGCGGACCGCGCCGCCGAAGAGGCGATGCGCGCGATCCTTGCCGCCGAGGTGCCCGAGGATGCGGTGTTCGGGGAGGAGTTCGGGGCGAGCAACGGTTCCTCGGGGCGGACCTGGGTGCTCGATCCGATCGACGGGACCACCGCCTTCCTCGCCGGTCGGCCGATCTTCGGTACGCTGATCGCGCTGGTGGTGGAAGGCTGGCCGGTGCTGGGGGTGATCGACCAGCCGGTGCTGGGCGAGCGCTGGCTGGGGGTAACCGGGCAACCGACCACGCTCAACGGCACGCCGGTGCGCACCCGCGCCTGCGCGGCACTGGGCGAAGCCGCCCTCGCCACCACCGGGCCGCACTATTTCGATGACCATGACGGCGAACATTTCATGGCGCTGGCGGCGCGGACCGATCACAAGCGCATGGTGATGGGCGGCGATTGCTACAACTACGCCATGCTTGCCTCGGGCTTCATCGATGTGGTCTGCGAAGCCAATCTCAAACTGCACGACTATGCGGCGCTGGTTCCGGTGGTTGAGGGCGCGGGCGGCTTGATGGCCGACTGGAACGGCGAACCGCTCCACGCCGGAAGCTCGGGCCATGTTCTGGCGCTGGGCGATCCGGCGCGGCTGGAGGACGTGGTCGCCGCGCTCGCCTGCGGGCATTAGGAGCACGCTATTCGGCGGGTTCCGTTCCGTGCAGCGCGTGCCAGCGCGCGCGGATCGTGTCCGAGGTGTCGCGGCTGCCGTCGTGGGTCCAGCCCGGCGCACGAAACATGTAGCCCAGTTTGGCGCTCCACGGCGCGTTCCACACATCGCGCGCGATCCCGATCCATTCGTGGAACACCGCCCAGGGCAGGTTGAAGCTGCCGAGTTGCCGGACGATCCCGTAGTGGATCGTCTCGCTGTCCAGCTCGGGTTGGAAGGTGCCGAGCAGCTTGTCCCAGACGATGAACACCCCGGCATAGTTGCGGTCGAGATAGACCGGGTTGATCGCGTGGTGGACCCGGTGATGGCTGGGCGTGTTCATCACCGCCTCGAACCAGCGCGGCATGCGCCCGATCGCCTCGGTGTGGATCCAGAACTGGTAGACCAGGTTGACCGCGCCGACCGTGGCGATCATCGCCGGATGGAATCCGATCAGCGCCGGCCAGATGCGAAAGGCAAAGGACAGCGCCGGGAATCCGGTCCAGGTCTGGCGCAGCGCGGTCGAGAGGTTGTAGTGCTGGCTGGAGTGGTGGTTGACGTGGCTGGCCCAGAACCAGCGGCTGCGGTGGCCGACCCGGTGGGCGAGGTAATAGTTGAAATCGTCGAGCACGAAGCAGGCCGCCCAGGCCCACCATTGCCAGCCGATCTCGATCGGGCGAAAGCTGTAGAGCCAGAATGCCCAGGCAGTCACCAGTCCGGCGGTCAGCGCGTTGACCACCGTGCTGCCCAGCCCCATCGCCAGCGAAACCAGCGTATCCTTTGCCTCGTGCTCGTTGGGCGCGCGGCGTTTGGCCCAGGCCATCTCGAGCAGGATCAGCAGGATGAAGAATGGGGTGGCGTAATCGACCGGGCTCAGGTCTTTCATGGGTCAGCCTTTCACCCGGCGCAGGCTGGCGGCCCAGACCTGGGCCTGATCGCCCAGATCGAGCGTGACCTTGCCGAAGGTCGGTTCGCCGGTGCCGATGGTCAGGAAATTGCGATCGAGCCGGGCGAAGGCGTGGCTGTCAAGAATACGCGTGGCGAACTGCGCACCGTGACGGCGCAGCAGCATCACCCTGCCGTCGGTTCCGCGCAGCAGCGCCGCGATCCCCGCGCGATCGAGCGCGACAGCTGCCGGTTCGAACCCGCAAAGCGATGCGCGCGCCAGTTCGCGGGCCTGATCCTCTCCGTCCAGCCGAACGTCGGCCCCCAGACCCAGCCGGGCGACCAGCCAAGCGACCAGCAGGATCGCGGCGAGCGAGACGGCAACCTGGACAATCTGGAACAGCATCGCCCGCTATTGCCCCCGCGCCGCCAGCATGTCCATCAAGGCACGCACCGGAGTTACATCGTAACCGGCCTGCGCGGCGGCGGCGGCCAGCGTGTGCGGGCTTTGCCCGCGGCTGGCTTCGGCCAGCGCCCACAGCAGGGTCGAGCGGGTACCCGAACGGCAATAGGCCAGCACCGGGCCCGATGCCCGGGTCAGCGCTTCGCGCATCGCGGCCACCTGGCTTTCCGAAAAGCCCGCATGGGTGATAGGGATCGCGACGTAATCAAGGCCCGCCTCGCGCGCTGCGGCGGCGATGGCGTCGCCCGGGGTCTGATCCTCGCTCTCGTCTTCGGGGCGGTTGTTGACGATCAGGGCGATCCCCTGCCGCGCAGCTTCCCGTACCTGCTCGATCCCGATCTGAGGGCTAGCAAAAACCTGCTCGCTGAGCTGGCGGAACGTCATGAATCCTGCTCCTTCTTCCGCCGCGCGCGGCGGTTGCGGGCGACGATGTTGAGCGATTCGACCAGCGCCGAAAAGGCCATCGCGGCGTAGATGTAGCCCTTGGGAATGTGCAGCCCGAAAGCGTCCGCGATCAGCACCACCCCGATCATCACCAGAAAGGCCAGTGCCAGCATCACCAGCGTCGGGTTGGCTTCGATGAAGCGGGCGAGCGGGTCGGCTGCGATCATCATCAGGCAGACGGTGATCACCACGGCGGCGATCATGATCGGCACCTGGTCGGTCATCCCCACCGCGGTGAGGATCGAATCGACCGAAAAGACCAGGTCGAGCGCGATGATCTGCGCGATCGCGGCGGAAAAGGCGATCTCGCCCACGCCCTTGTCATGATCGAGCAGCTCGCCGCTCTCCCCTTCCTTGTCGATCGTGTGGTGGATTTCCTTGGTGGCCTTCCACAGCAGGAACAGCCCGCCCGCCAGCAGGATCAGGTCGCGACCCGAAAAGGCCGTCTCGAACCCCGGTTCGCCGTGCGGTCCCGGCGCGCCCGACAGGCCGAGATCGAACAGCGGCTGCTGAAGGGAGACGATCCAGCCGATCAGCAGAAGCAGCAGAATTCTGAGGCCCAGAGCCAGTCCCAGGCCGACCCGCCGCGCCAGCGGTTGCTGCGCGGGGGGAAGCTTGTTTGAAAGGATCGCGATGAAGACCAGGTTGTCGATCCCCAGCACCAGCTCGAGCGCGATCAGGGTGAGCAGCGCGGCCCAGGCGGCCGGGTCGGAGAGCAGGGTCAGGATGTCCATCGGCAATGCTCTGCCAAGCGCCGCTCCCGGTGGCAAGATCGCAACGCACTTGCTGGCAGAAATGTCACACTTGGGCGCTTCGTGCGGCGCTCATCGCGGGATCGCGCGATTCGATTCGCAAAGATGAGCCGTTTCGGGTAACGGACGAGCTGTAGAGGAGGGGGTCTTGTACCCCGCGATTCTCATTGCCCGGTGCGTTTCGTCCGCGCCGCCGGGAATTGTTGCTTGGGGCGAAATGAAGGTACGTTCGGGTTTATGGGTTTTGACAGAGGGCGGCGCGGTCGGGGCCGCGACAAGCGGGACGGTTTCGGCGAGGAGGGTTTCGATCCATTCGGCGGCGGTGGCGGCGGTGACCGTTTCGGCGGCGGCGATCGCTTTGGCGGTGGCGACCGTTTCGGCGGTGGCGGTGATCGCTTTGGCGGTGGCGGCGGCGGCCGGGGTGGCTTCGGCGGCGGTGGTGGCGGCGGCTTCGGCGGCGGTGGTGGCGGCGGCTTCGGCGGCGGCGATCGCGGCCCGCGCGGCGGCGGCATGCCGGCCCAGGTGGTCGGCGAAGGCACCGGCGTGGTCAAGTTCTTCAACGCGGCCAAGGGCTTCGGCTTCATCCAGCAGGACGATGGCGGGCAGGACGTGTTCGTGCACATCAGCGCGGTCGAGCGCGCCGGGCTTGAGGGTCTGGCCGAGGGCCAGCAGCTCAAGTTCACGCTGGTCGATCGCGGCGGCAAGGTTTCCGCGAGCGATCTCGAAGCGGTTGGCGATGTCATTCCGGTGCAGAAGCGCGATGCTGCGCCCCAGCGCCAGCTGACCGGCGAACGCGCCACCGGCACGGTCAAGTTCTTCAACGCGATGAAGGGCTTTGGCTTCATCACCCGCGACGATGGACAGGCCGATGCCTTCGTCCATATCAGCGCGGTCGAGCGTTCGGGAATGTCCGGCCTCAACGAAGGTGACCGGCTGGAATTCGATATCGAAGTCGATCGACGAGGCAAGTACTCGGCGGTCAATCTGACGCCGCGTCAGGATTGATCCCGATCGCATTCGTCCCGGGGGTTGTCCCGGGACCTGCCTAGTTCTAGATGTATGCAAATGGCGGCCCTTAAGTCTCACGGGACTCTGGGGGCCGCCATTTGTCGTTTTCGTTTTCCCGTTATCCCAGTGAAGCGAAGGAAGTTCCCATGTCGATTACCCCGCTGATGCCAGTCTATCCCCGTTGTGGCTTTCGCCCCGTGCGCGGCGAGCACTGCCACCTGATCGGGGAAGACGGCCGACGCTATCTCGATTTCGCGGCGGGGATCGCGGTCAACCTGCTGGGGCATTCGCACGAAGGACTGATCGGCGCGATCCAGCGGCAGGCGGCGACGCTGATGCACGTCTCCAATCTCTACGGCAGCCCGCAGGGCGAGCATCTGGCGCAGCGGCTGGTCGATCTGACCTTCGCCGATACGGTGTTCTTCACCAATTCGGGGGTCGAAGCGGTGGAATGCGCGATCAAGACGGTCCGTGCCTATCACCAGCACGTCGGCAACGATCACAAGTTTGAGATCATCACCTTCCGCAACGCCTTCCACGGCCGGACCATGGCGACGATCAGCGCCTCGAGTCAGGAAAAGATGCACAAGGGTTTCTACCCGCTGCTCGAGGGTTTCAAGTACGTCGATTTCGACGATCTCGAGGGCGCGAAGGCAGCGATCGGCCCCAACACCGCCGGCTTCCTGGTCGAACCGGTGCAGGGCGAGGGCGGGATCCGTCCGGCCTCGCAAGAATTCATGCAGGGTCTGCGCGCCTTGGCCGACGAGCACGATCTGCTGCTCGCGCTCGACGAGGTGCAGTGCGGCATGGCGCGCTCGGGCACGCTCTATGCCTATGAACAGTATGGGATCGAACCCGATGTGATGGCGAGCGCCAAGGGCCTGGGTGGCGGTTTCCCGATCGGCGCCTGCCTGGCTACCGAAAAGGCCGCGCGCGGCATGGTGATCGGCAGCCACGGTTCGACCTATGGCGGCAATCCGCTGGCCATGGCCGCGGGTGAGGCCGTGCTCGACGCGGTTGCCAACGACGAATTCCTGGCCGAGGTCCGCGCCAAGGCCGAACGGCTGCGTGGGCGGCTTGAACAGTTCATCGGCAACTACCCCGAACTCTTCACGGAGGTGCGCGGCATGGGGTTGATGCTGGGGATGAAGATGACACAGGAGCCGCGCGCCATGGTCGCCCACCTGCGCGACAACCACCAGTTGCTGACCGTCGCGGCGGGTGACAACACCCTTCGGCTGGTGCCGCCGCTGGTGATCGACGATGCCCATGTCGACGAATTCTTCGACAAGCTTTCAGCCGGGGCGGCGAGCTATCAGCCGCCCGAGGGGGCGCAATGATCCGGCACTTCCTCGATCTCTCCGATGCGGGCGGCGATGCTCTGGCCGCGATGCTCAACGATGCGCAGACCCGCAAGGCGTCGCGCGCCACGCTGCCCAAGGGGCAGGCCGATGGCGATGCGCCGCTGGCGGGCCGGGTGCTGGCCATGATCTTCGAGAAGAACTCGACCCGCACCCGGGTTTCGTTCGACATGGCGATGCGCCAGCTCGGCGGATCGGCACTGGTGCTCGAGGCTGGGACCACCCAGCTCGGTCGCGGCGAAACCATCGCCGACACCGCGCGGGTGCTGAGCCGGATGGTCGATGCGATCATGATCCGCACCGACGATCACGCCAAGATCGAGGAGCTGGCCCGCTTTGCCGATGTGCCGGTGATCAACGGGCTGACCGACCAGTCGCATCCCTGCCAGATCGTCGCGGATTTGCTGACCCTGATCGAACACGGCAAGGCCTTGCCCGGGCTGGAAGTGGCCTGGCTGGGCGATGGCAACAACGTGCTCAACTCGATCGTCGAGGCGGCTGGACTGATGAAGTTCAATGTCCGGATCGGGGTTCCGCAGGGCTATGAGAGCGACGCCGGCTACATCGAACGGGCGCGGGCGCAGGGCGCGCGGATCACGCTGCACCGCGATGCGGATGAGGCTGCCGCGGGCGCGGACGTAGTCGTGACCGACACCTGGGTGTCGATGGGACAGGATCATGCCCACAACAAGCTTGCGGCAATGGCACCCTATCAGGTCGATTCCCGCTTGATGGCGCAGGCGAAGGCAGATGCCCTGTTCCTCCACTGCCTGCCCGCGCATCGCGGTGAGGAAGTGACCGACGAGGTGATCGACGGGCCGCGTTCGGTTGTCTGGGACGAGGCGGAAAACCGCATCCATGCCCAGAAGTCGGTGCTGCGCTGGGTGTTCGGCCAGCTGTGAGCGCACCCGAGCACATCGCCGAGGGCGAGACCGGTTATGACCGGGTGATGGGCTTTACCTTGCCGGCGCGCCATGCGCGCGGGCGCGTGGTCCGCCTTGGCCCGGTGCTCGATCGGGTCCTGGCCGCGCACGATTATCCGCCCGCGATCCGTCACTTGCTCGCCGAAGCCCTGACCATCACCGCGCTGATCGGTTCGCTGCTCAAGGACGGAGATGGGCAGCTGACCATGCAGGCCCAGACCGAAAACGGCATCGTCGATCTGCTGGTCTGCGATTACCGTGCAGGAGAGCTGCGCGGCTATGTGCGGCACGATGCCAAGCGGCTGGCGATGCTGGGCGCCAATCCTTCGCTCTATGCGCTGTTCGGGCAGGGCTATCTCGCGATCACCTTCGACTTGGCGAGCAGCGGCGAACGCTATCAGGGGATCGTGCCGCTCGAAGGCGGATCGCTGGCTGAGGCGTGCGAAAGCTATTTCGCCCAGTCCGAACAGGTGCCGACGTTGCTCAGGATTGCGGTGCGCTCCGATCGCCAGGGCGCGATTGCCGGCGGGCTGCTGGTGCAACACCTCGCCGAAGGTGAAGAGGGGCGCCAGCGGCTCCACGTACGGATGGATCATCCCGAGTGGGAACATGTCGCCGTGCTGGCAGGATCGACCCGGCATGACGAGCTGGTCGATCCGGACCTCTCGCTCGAGGCGCTGATCTGGCGGCTGTTCCACGAAGAGGGCGAAGTCCGCGTGCTGCCCGGCGCGCCTCTGGATCGCGGCTGCCGCTGCTCGATCGAGCACTACCAGGCAGTACTCGCCAAGTTCCCCGAAGCGGACCGCGCAGAGATGCGCAACGATGCCGGGCTGGTCGTGGTGGACTGTGCCTTCTGCTCACGGATGTTCGAAATTTCGGCCTAGCCACTCAATTCGTCGACAGAAATGCACACTTGGCCGCCGCGCGTCGCTATGATACAAGTCTTTGTCAGCAACTGCGCGGATGTGCGCGCAACGAACTTGGACACGGGATTCGGTCTGGTGGGGAAGAAGGTCATCCGATTGGCCGCTCTGGCGGCGGGGGCGATGGTTGCGCTGGGTGTCCCGGCGACAGCCCAGGGCCCTTCGCTGACGATGCTTTCCAGCCTTCAGCCAGGCCGCTGGGAGCTTCGCATCCGCGAGGCCGGTGCGGTGCCTGAGCGCATCTGCCTGCCCGATGCACGCCGCTTGATCCAGCTGCGCCATCCGCAAGGTGCTTGCGAACAATTCGTGGTTCAGGACAGCGTCAGCGAGGTCACTGTCCAGTACACTTGCCGCGGCCGCGGCTATGGCCGCACCCATATCCGGCGCGAGACTGACCGGCTGGTGCAGATCGACAGCCAGGGCATCGCCGACGGGCTGCCGTTTGAATTCTCGGCCGAGGGGCGCCGCGTGGGGGACTGTGGCGGCTGAACAGTTGCCAGCCACCGGGCAAGCCGCTAGCCCAGCGCGATGATATCGGGCCTTGAGGGATCGGGAAAAAGGGCAGTGGTCCTGCTTTCGGGCGGCCTCGATTCAATGGTGGTTGCCGCGCTCGCCAGGGAAGCGGGCTATTCCATCAATGCCCTGACCATCGACTACAATCAGCGCCACCGCCGCGAGCTCGATGCCGCCCGGACGATCGCCGGATTGCTGGGTGCGGAGCGCCACGTCATCCTGCCGCTCGACCTGCGCCAGTTTGGCGGTTCGGCGCTGACAGACAATATTGCGGTGCCAAAGGACGGCGTTGGCTCCGAGATTCCGGTAACCTACGTTCCGGCGAGCAATCTGGTATTCCTTTCGCTCACCCTGGCATGGGCCGAGGCGCTGCAAGCGCGCGACATCTTCATCGGGGTCAAAGCGCTCGACTATTCGGGC
>JAKOWQ010000110.1 GCA_029781465.1 Pseudomonadota bacterium | reverse complement strand
AACTTGACGGTTTTTCCCATGCTTGCGGGTTCTGGGCCAATTCCGTGAGCCGACGAATGATATGCTCGGCGATCGCGTTTCTTCGAGCGTCATCGACCAGCGATTTCTGGCAGGTAATGAGGAAGTTCAGCCTGTTGCCGAGCGTGGTGGGCGTGAACAGCAGCGGGATCATCGGCCCGGTGGGGGCGCAGCGGAAATAGTCGCTGACGCGGTGCGGGTGATGATCGCCGGCCCAGTGCCTGGTCATGTTGATGTTGCTGATGCCGGCGGCAACAGGCATGCGATCGCGGTAGAGCTCGGCCCAGCGTCGCGGCGAGACAAGCCTGGCTTCGGCCAACCCGATCCCCATCCTGAGCACGCTTGCCTGCGGCGCCTTCGATCGCTTGTGAAACGCGTTTTGCGACGAGACCGTCCGGAGCATCCGCGGGAAATCGCGCAGGTCGGCCGGGCGGAGCATGGTTGTCGTAAATCCCAGAAAACAGCCGAACGTGTCGGGCATCGTCTTGCCCGAGATGGCGCGCAGATCGACCACGGTCCCCAGGGCCAGCTCGTCGCGTCCGGGCGAGCGCGGATTGGCCCCGAGCGCATCGACGGCCTGGCCGATTACCGAGAGCAGCACATCGTTGACGGTCACCCCGTGCCGCCGCGCGCCCGCCAGCAGGTTGGCGATGATGCCATCGGGAAGACAATGGACCGACGTTGCGACCAGGCAATCGCCCATCGGCTGATCGCATCGCCGGGTCCGGCAAAAGCGGGTTCGGTAGCGCCCCAGCGCCCCCAGAGCCTGGTCGATGTGCCAGCCCTCGGCGTCGGGGCCGAAGAGCTTCCACTGCCCTTGCTGTGCGATCCGGGCACGGGCGCGCCCGGCCCTGGTGGGGTGCCAGATACGGAAGAACCACTCCCGTAGCAGCCAGCGGATTGAAAAGCTGTCCGCCACCCAGTGGTGGTAGGTCACTCCAAGCACGTGCGAGCCGTTTGCCGGCAGGATGGTCGCGCGAAAGGGACACGCGTCGTAAGGATCGAATCGGTAGTTCATCTCCCGCGCGATCAGCTCATCCAGCGATGCG
>JAKOWQ010000081.1 GCA_029781465.1 Pseudomonadota bacterium | reverse complement strand
ATCGCGTCTGCGGCGGTGCGCCAGCGCTCCCAGCAGCCGGCCAACACCGCGTCGTGCTGCAGGCGGCGCAGCAGGAAGCGGGTCTGGTCTTCGGGCAGCGCGCCGTCCATCAGTGCGGACAGCTGCTCGCGGCTACACAGTTGGGTGAGGTCGTTGCAGTGGCGGTCGATATCGTTGTTCATGCGCGGGAACGCTTGGGCAAATCGTCGTGGTCCAGCAGTGGACGCATGCGGGCGTCGATCGCCTCGCGTGCGCGGAAGATGCGCGAACGCACCGTTCCGATCGGGCAGTCCATGCGCTCGGCGATTTCCTCGTAGCTCAGGCCTTCGACTTCGCGAAGGGTGATCGCGTCACGCAAATCCTGCGGCAACTCTTCGACCGCGGCGAGCACGGTTTGTTCCAACTGCTGGCGCATCAGTTCGCGCTCGGGCGTGTCGGTATCGCGCAGGCGCAGGCCGGATTCGAACTGTTCGGCGTCTTCCAGTTCGATCGCGTCGGTCGGCGGCCGCCGGCTGTTGGCGGCCAGATGGTTCTTCGCCGTGTTCACCGCGATCCGGTGCAGCCAGGTCGAGAACAGCGCATCGCCGCGGAAGCCGCCGATCGCGCGATAGGCGCGAATGAAGGTGTCTTGGGTGACGTCCTGCACTTCGGCCCAATCGCGCACGTAGCGCGATATGAGCGCGGCCACCCGGTTCTGGTACTTGCGCACGAGCAGGTCGAACGCGGCCGAATCGCCGCGCTGCACGCGCGCCACGAGGTCCTGGTCCAGCGCTTGCGACACCCGATCCTCCGCCATTGCCCGCGGCCCCCGTTGGGCCCGGCTGCTTACCGGGCCTGTGACACATCCTTGCGGCCAAAGTTCCCTGGCCGCGTCCTGCCCCGATAAATCAGGGCAAATATTCAGTTTCCAAGCGGCTACGATAACTCCAACCCCATCGTTACCGTGGATGAAGTGGAAATGGCCGAATCGACGAAAGACCGCTTCGCGGGCCTGCGCCTGCGCCACTGGCGCGCGCAGCAGCGCGACGATGGCGTTCTGGTGCTGTTTTTCGACCGGGCCGATGCGACGGTCAATGCCTTTTCCCAGGACGCCCTGATTGAGCTGGACACCGCCCTGGAGCGCATCGCCATGGATCCGCCCAGGGCTCTGGTGATCGCGTCCGGCAAGTCCAGCGGCTTCATCGCCGGCGCCGACCTCAAGGAGTTCCAGGAATTCGACCGCAGGGGCACCGTCAACGATGCCATCCAGCGCGGCCAGAACACCTTCCAGAAGCTGGCCACCCTGCCCTGCCCCACCGCGGCCGCCATCCACGGTTTCTGCATGGGCGGCGGCACCGAAATCTCGCTGGCCTGCCGCTATCGCGTGGCCAGCAGCGACGCATCCACCCGCATCGGTCTGCCGGAAGTGCAACTGGGCATCTTCCCGGGCTGGGGCGGCAGCGCACGCCTGCCGCATCTGGTCGGCGCGCCAGCGGCGATGGACATGATG
>JAKOWQ010000076.1 GCA_029781465.1 Pseudomonadota bacterium | reverse complement strand
CATCATGTTCATGGCAGGACCTGTTACTGCGACTTACTTACAGAAGTGTCAATACAACCGAATCCGATGGCAATCAAGTTGCAAATTGCCTACCCATCCCGCGCATAAGATCGATGGGAGAGGGATATGATGGCGCGCCGCTGGCCAATGGCCTTGGGTCTGATCTTGAGCCTTGCCGCACTGGCCCTGGGGCTCAGATCGGGTGGCGATCCGGCCGATGCCTGGCTCCACGCCGCGCGCTGGACGGCGCGGGTCGGCTTTCCGCTGTTCATCCTGACCTATGCCGCTTCGTCGCTCGGGCGGCTCTGGCACTCACCCCTCACCCGCGCGCTGTGGCGCGACCGCCGCTGGTGGGGGCTGGGTTTCGCCGCCAGCCACACGGTGCACCTCTATGCGCTGGCGAGCTACAACAGCACGGCAGGCAAAGCGCCGACAGCGCAGACCCTGATCGGCGGTGGCGCTGCCTATGCCCTGCTCTATCTGATGGCGCTGACCTCGAACGACGCGGCGATGCGCAAGCTGGGCCGCAACTGGAAGCGGCTGCACACGCTCGGCATCCACTGGCTGTGGTTCATTTTCACCTTTTCCTATCTCGGCCGGGTCATTCAGGGGCGCGAGATGCCCTATGCCGCGCTGGCCCTGGCGGTTTCGCTGGGCGCATTGGGGCTGCGGATCGCGGTCTGGGCCAGGGGACGCAGGGGCGCCTAGGCCCACTCCCCTTCTGCCACACCCAACAGGCGCAGCACCGAAGTCAGATCGCCGCGATCGATCGCGCCGTTGGCCGCGAGGCGCGCCTTGGGCTTGGCATGATAGGCCAGGCCATAATGCGCCGCGACCAGCATCGGAATATCGTTGGCGCCGTCACCGGTGGCCAGGCTGGTTCCGCCGTGGCGCGCCATTTCCTCGCGCAGCACCCGTTCCTTGACCGAGCTGTCGACGATGTCGCCCACCAGCCCGCCGCTCAGCCGGCCATGCGAAGTGGCCAGCCGGTTGCCGACCACGTGCTCGAACCCCAGCCGATCGGCCACGGGATCGGCGAACTGGTGAAACCCGCCGGTCACCAGCACGGTGCGGCAGCCCCGCTCCTTCAGCGTCGCGACCAGTGTCGCCGCGCCGGGCATATCGCGGATGCGCTCGTCCAGGCATTGCTGGATCGCGTCCTCGCCCAGCCCGCCCAGCAGCCGCACCCGTTCGATCAGTGCCTCGGCAAAGTCCAGCTCACCCTGCATCGCGCGCTCGGTGATCGCGGCGATCTGGTCCTTTATCCCGGCAAAATCGGCCAGCTCGTCGATGCATTCCTGCCCGATCATGGTTGAATCCATGTCCGAGACGAATACCGCAGGCACGGCGGGGCGGTGATCGCAAACCAGCAGGTCGGAGGGATCGAAGTGCCGATCGAGCACCGCGCGTAACAGGGTGGCATCGCCTGCCCCGGTCTCGATCTCCAGCACACCCGCATCGCCGCGCAGCGGTTCTGCCACGCGCACTGTCAGCCCCGCCGCCTCAAGCGCGTGGACAGCTGCATCGCAATTGGCAGACAGCGCTTCGGCCTGTGCTATCACCCTGGCAATGAGCACGTCTCAATCCCCTGAATCGGACGGCCAGGCGCCGCCGCTGGCGCTCATCGCAGGGCCGACCGCCAGCGGCAAGAGCGATCTGGCGGTGCGCCTCGCGCTGGCGGTGCTCGCACAGGGCCGCCCGGCCACGATCATCAATGCCGACAGCGCGCAGGTCTATACAGACCTTGCCGTGCTTTCCGCCCGCCCCACGCCCGAGGAAATGCAAGGCGTCCCTCACCGCCTGTTCGGGGAATGGGACGGGGCCGAGGCCTGTTCCGCCGCCGACTGGGCAGACCGCGCGCGGAACGTGATCGCCGCGGTGCACGGCGCGGGCGGAGTGCCGATCCTGGTGGGCGGCACCGGGCTCTACTTGCGCACCCTGCTGGACGGGATCGCGCCGGTCCCGCCGATCGACCCTGCTGTTCGCGATGCCGTGCGCGCGCTGCCGGTTGCCGAGGCCCATACCGCGCTCTCGCGCGAAGACCCCGCGCGGGCCGCCGCGCTTTCGCCCAACGATGCGGCGCGGATCGCCCGCGCGCTTGAGGTCGTGCGTTCCACCGGCAAGCCGCTGGCGGCATGGCAAGCCGAGCTGAGCGGCGGAATCGGCGCCGGAGTGGCTCTGCACCCGCTGGTGCTGCTGCCTCCGCGCGATTGGCTCTACGCGCGCTGCGACCTGCGCTTCGCTCAGATGCTCGAACGCGGCGCAACCGACGAGGTGCGGCACCTTCTCGCTCGCAATCTTGATCCCGCCCTACCTGTGATGCGGGCGATCGGGGTGCCCGAAATCGCCGCCTTGCTGCGCGGTGAGATTGCTCTGGATGAGGCGCGGGAGCGCGGCGCGCAGGCCACGCGCAACTATGCGAAGCGTCAATACACCTGGTTCCGCCGCCAGCCGCCGCACAATTGGCCCAGAGTCGAGAGTGAACATTTCGATCCGGGTAGTCATTTTGTATCTTTATTGCGCAATTGATGCTTGACATGATATTTTGCGTCCAATAGAGGCGCAGGCCATAACCGCTCTTGCGGTTCTTGCGCGAGTTGGAGAGGGAGACCCGGCACAGGCAACTGTGCCGGGTCGGTCCTTTCAGGCGGCCCGCGTCATGAAATGAAAGGTCTGGTTCGGTGAACGAGGAGCGCAGCGGCGCAAGCATCCTGGTCGAAAGCCTGGTCAAGCAGGGGGTCGAATTCGTGTTCGGCTATCCCGGCGGGGCGGTGCTGCCGATCTATGACGCCCTGTTCGGCGATGCCCGGATTCGCCATATCCTGGTCCGGCACGAGGCCGGCGCGGCCCATGCGGCCGAGGGCTATGCCCGCTCCACCGGCAAGCCCGGCGTGGTACTTGTCACCTCCGGTCCGGGGGCAACCAATGCCGTCACCGGCATTGCCGATGCCTTTCTGGATTCGATCCCGCTGGTGGTGATCACCGGCCAGGTGCCCACCGCGCTGATTGGATCGGATGCCTTTCAGGAAGCCGATACCGTTGGCATCACCCGCCACTGCACCAAGCACAACTATCTGGTGAAGGATCCCTCCGAGCTGGCGGGGATTGTGGAGGAAGCGTTTCGCATCGCCACCACCGGCCGCCCCGGCCCGGTGGTGATCGACATTCCCAAGGACGTGCAGATTGCCTCCGCCGCGTGGAGCGAAGCCGCTCCGCAGCGCGAGGTGCGCTACAATCCGCAGACCCGCGCGGCCGACCGCGACATTGCCCGTGCGATCGAGCTGCTCGCCAATGCCAAGGCCCCGGTATTCTACACCGGCGGCGGGGTCATCAATTCCGGCCCCCATGCCGCCGCGCTGCTGCGCCGACTCCAGGAACTGACCGGCGCGCCGACCACCTCGACCCTGATGGGGCTTGGCGCCTTTCCCGCCGATCACCCGGACTGGCTGGGCATGCTGGGCATGCACGGCACCTTCGAATCCAACATGGCGATGAACCGGGCCGACTTGATTCTGTGCCTGGGCGCGCGCTTCGATGACCGGGTGACCGGGCGGCTCGATGCCTTCTCGCCCCATTCCACCAAGATCCACGTCGATATCGACCGCGCCTCGATCAACAAGACCGTGCGGGTCGACCTGCCGATAATCGGTGATTGTGCCGAGGTGCTGGAACAGCTGATCGAGGCCTGGGGAACCCGCAAGCCGCAGGATCTCAGCGAATGGAAGGCCCGGATCGACGGCTGGCGCGCGCGCAACAGCCTGGCCTACCCCAAAAATGCCCAGGCGATCATGCCGCAACTGGCGATCGAGCGCCTGTTCGCGCTGACCCGCGACAAGGACCCGGTGATCGCCACCGAAGTCGGCCAGCACCAGATGTGGGCGGCGCAGTATTTCCCGCAGTTCGCCCCCAACCGCTGGCTCACCTCGGGCGGGCTGGGCACGATGGGCTATGGCCTGCCCGCCGCGATCGGCGCGCAGCTGGGCAATCCGGGGCGTCTGGTGATCGACATCGCCGGCGATGCCTCGATCCAGATGAACGTGCAGGAAATGGGCACCGCCACCCAGTTCCGCCTGCCGGTCAAGGTCTTCGTGCTCAACAACGAATGGATGGGCATGGTCCGCCAGTGGCAGGAGCTGACCTATGAAAGCCGCTATTCGGAAAGCTATTCCGACAGTCTGCCCGATTTCGTGAAGCTGGCTGAAGCCTACGGGTGGAAGGGCATCCGGATCGAGAACGAAAGCCAGCTCGACGCGGGCATCCAGGCGATGATCGATCATCCCGGCCCGGTGTTCGTCGATTGCCTGGTCGCCAAGGAGGCCAATTGCTTCCCGATGATCCCCTCGGGCGCGGCGCATACCGAGATGATCCTTTACGGAGATGCGGTAGCGGGCACGATGGACGATGCCGCCAAGGCACTGGTCTGAGGACACCTGTGATGATGAAGATCAAGCAAGAGGCGTCCGAGCGCCATGTTCTGACCATCACGGTCGACAACGAGGCCGGGATTCTGGCGAAGATCGCCGGGTTGTTCACCGCGCGCGGCTATAACATCGACAGCCTGACCGTGGCCGATATTACCGAGAACCATTCGGTCAGCCGGATCACCATCGTCACCCACGGGCCGCCCGCGGTGATCGACCAGATCCATGCCCAGCTCGATCGGCTGGTGCCGGTGCATCGGGTGATCGATCTGACCGAGGCTGGCCCGCACGTCGAGCGCGAGCTGGCGCTGGTCAAGGTGGCGGGTACCGGCGACGCCCGGGTCGAAGCCCTGCGCCTCGCCGATGTGTTCCGCGCCAGCGTGATCGACACCACCACCAGCAGCTTTATCTTCGAACTTACCGGCGCGCCCGAGAAGATCGACCGCTTCGTCGCGCTGATGCGCGAGCTGGGGCTGGTCGAGGTTGGCCGCACCGGGGTGGTCGGCATGATGCGCGGAGCTACGGGGGTTTAGGTTCGAATTCTCACATTCACCGTCACCCTGAACTTGTTTCAGGGTCCATCGTGCCTCAAGGCACTGGTCGGTGATCATGGCACAATGGATGCTGAAACGAGTTCAGCATGACGAATGAAGTAAGGACTTGAGATGAAGGTTTACTACGACGCCGATGCCGATCTGAACCTGGTGACCGGCAAGAAGATCGCCATCGTGGGCTACGGCTCGCAGGGCCACGCCCACGCGCAGAACCTGCGCGACAGCGGGGTGAAGGAAGTGGCGATCGCGCTGCGTCCCGGCTCGGCCAGCGCCAAGAAGGCCGAAGCCGCCGGTTTCAAGGTGATGAGCAACAGCGACGCGGCGGCCTGGGCCGACGTGCTGATGATCCTCGCCCCCGATGAGCATCAGGCGGCGATCTGGGAAAACGATCTCAAGGGCAACATGCGTCCCGGCTCGGCCCTGGCCTTTGCCCACGGGCTCAACATCCACTTCGGCCTGAT
>JAKOWQ010000059.1 GCA_029781465.1 Pseudomonadota bacterium | reverse complement strand
GAGGCGCAGCACGGCTGCATGACCGGGCGCGGGGTGAAGACACCGGGCGTGGGCATGGTCACGAGCCGGTTGATGGGCTGTTTCCTCGACGATCACCGCAGCCGCAAGGAAGTGCTGAGCCTGATGGGGTATTGAGGTGGCCGAAGCGTTGCAACCGGTGATGACCATCGCCGAGCTGGCGGAGTTTTTCGCGTCCGCTTTCCCGGGAACCAAACAGGCCGCCGATGCCGGGATCAAGGCGATCGAGCCGGGCAGGGTGCGCATGGCACTAGAGCCCGACAAGGCGAGCCTGCGTCCAGGTGGGATCGTTTCCGGGCCAACCCAGATGGGGCTGGCCGACCGCGTGGCCTATGCGGTGATCCTGGCCCATATCGGCCCGGTGGCGATGGCGGTGACCAGCAATCTCAACATGAGCTTTCTGCGCGCGGTGGAATACCGCACGGTCATGGCGGATGCCGAATTGATAAAGCTGGGCAAGCGGCTCGCGACGGTCGATGTGCGGCTGTGGCAGGAAGACCCTTCGCGGGTGCTGGCGCAGGCCACCGTAACCTATGCGATTCCCGGTTAGACCGGCAGCCCCCAACGCCTCCCGGCGGCCATCAGAAGCAGATACCCTGCCATCGCGGTCAAACAACCAAGGCCCAGAGCAGGGAAAAAAGCCATGCCACGGCGCAGCAGCGCCGCAAGTATCACGAACGAAGGCAGCGCCGCGATCACATAGCAGGCGGTCCCGAGCAGGAAATCGGCCGCGCCCCGGGGGTCATGGGTATCGCGCCACAGCCAGACCAGTGCGATCAGGCTGGTAAGGGGAAGGCTGGCAACCAGCCCACCCCAGCCCGGATTGCGCCGTGCCAGCTCAGAGGCGGCGGCGATCAGGAGGCCCGATACCAGTGCCTTGACCGCCAGTTGCCCCCACATTGCCGTCAAAGCTGCTCGAGCATGAAGTCGGCGGCGCTGACCTTGAATTCTCCCGGCGCCTCGACGTGGAGCTGTTCGACCACGCCATCGTTGATCACCATCGAAAAGCGCTGGCCGCGCTTGCCCAGGCCAAAGGCGCTGCCGTCCATGGTCAGCCCCAGGGCCTCGGCGAAATCGCCGTTGCCGTCGGCCAGCATGGTGACATCGCCCGATCCCGAAGCCTTGCCCCAGGCGCCCATCACGAAAGGATCGTTGACCGCGGTGCAGGCGATCTCGTCGATCCCCTTGGCCTTGAGCTCGCCGGCGTGATCGACGAAGCCGGGCAGGTGGCGCGCCGAACAAGTCGGGGTGAAGGCGCCCGGAACCGAGAACAGCGCGACGCGCTTGCCCTTGAAATAGTCGGCGGACTGGACCGCTTCGGGCCCGGCTTCGCCAGCCTTTACCAGCCTCACGTCGGGCAGCTTGTCGCCTACGGCAATGGTCATCTTCAAATTCTCCGTCACGAAGTTGCGAGTCCCTCGCAGGTTATCCGGCATCAGGGAGCAGGGCAACGGGCCAGTCGTGGTTAAGTTCGCTTTACCGGCCCGCTTTAAGATTGGGTAAACTGGATCGGGCAGCTTCGGCTTCAACGGGAATAGACCCGTTGGAGACTGAACATGGGGATCGTGAACAGGGTCGCGGCGAGCCTCGCCGCATCGGCATTGGTCGTTTCATTTCCGGCGTCGGCCGCCGGTTACGCAAATGGGGGAAGCAACGCGGAAAAGCTGCGTCGGCTGGATATCATGCTGATGGTCACGGGGCTGCGCTGCCGGGCCGGCGCCGACAATTTCCAGGCCGACTACGGACGCTTCACCAGCGCGCACATCGGTGAGCTCAACGTCGCGGCCAGCCAGCTTCGCGCCGAATATGCCCGCCGCAACGGCGCGGCGGGCGCCGATCGCGCGCTGGACCGGATGAGCGTTTCGATGGCCAACCAGTATGGGCAGGGCCATCCCTGGCTCAACTGCGCGCAGCTCAAGATGGTGGCGCGCAACCTCGCCACGGCCAAGGGAAGCGCCCCGCTGATTGCCGCCGCCGACCAGTTGCTGAACGACCAGCCGGTGCAACTGGCGATCGCGGGGAACTGATAATCTGCCTCTTCACCTCCGGTAATTGCGCCCACCGGAGGTGTTCGGCCTGCCCTGACCACACGGTCGCAGTGGGAAGGGCAGGCCGCCACTGCGGCGCCTGCGCAGGCATATAAAGATTTCTTTATATTTGCCTCGACATTCGCAACCGGCTAAGGGCGGGCTCTGATCAGGCCGCCTGCCGCGTCGCGGGCGGCTCCCATGACATTGCTCACAGGAGTTGCCACCGTGGCCACCGCGCAAGAACTTGCCCACGACTACAAGATTGCCGACCTTTCGCTGGCCGAATTCGGCCGCGCCGAAATCGCCATTGCCGAAACCGAAATGCCCGGCCTGATGGCGCTGCGCGAGGAATTCGGGGCCAGCCAGCCGCTCAAGGGCGCGCGGATCACCGGCTCGCTGCATATGACGATCCAGACCGCGGTGCTGATCGAAACGCTGGTCGCGCTGGGCGCCGAGGTGCGCTGGGCGACCTGCAATATCTTCTCGACCCAGGATCACGCCGCCGCCGCAATCGCCGCGCGCGGCATCCCGGTTTTCGCGATCAAGGGCGAGAGCCTGGCGGACTACTGGGACTATGTCGGGCGGATTTTCGATTGGGACGATGGCTCGCATCGCACCGCCAACATGATCCTCGACGATGGCGGCGATGCCACCATGTTCGCATTGTGGGGGGCGCGGATCGAGGCCGGGGATACCATGCCCGAGCCCGCCAATGCCGAGGAAATCGAATTCCAGCGCGCGCTCAAGGAATTCATCAAGGCCAAGCCGGGCTATCTCACCATGTCGGTCGCGCATATCAAGGGCGTGTCGGAAGAGACCACCACCGGGGTCCACCGGCTCTACCAGATCGCCAAGGACGGCAAGCTGCCGTTCCCTGCGATCAACGTCAACGACAGCGTTACCAAGTCGAAGTTCGATAACCTCTATGGCTGCAAGGAATCGCTGGTCGACGCGATCCGCCGCGCGACCGATGTGATGCTGGCCGGCAAGGTCGCCTGCGTCGCCGGGTTCGGCGATGTCGGCAAGGGCAGCGCGGCTTCGCTGCGCCAGGGCGGCGCGCGGGTAATGGTGACCGAGATCGATCCGATCTGCGCGCTGCAGGCGGCGATGGAAGGCTATGAAGTCGTCACCATGGACGAGGCCGTGCAGCGCTGCGACATCTTCGTCACCGCCACCGGCAACGAGGACGTGATCACCGCCGAACACATGAAGGCGATGAAGAACATGGCCATCGTCTGCAACATCGGCCATTTCGACAGCGAAATCCAGATTTCGGCGCTCGACAACTACAAGTGGACCGAGGTCAAGCCGGGCACCGATCTGGTCGAATTTCCGGACGGCAAGCAGATCATCGTCCTTGCCAAGGGGCGGCTGGTCAACCTGGGCTGTGCCACCGGCCACCCCAGCTTCGTGATGAGCAGCAGCTTCACCAACCAGACCCTGGCCCAGATCGAGCTGTTCACCAAGAACGCCGAATACGAGAACAAGGTCTATGTGCTGCCCAAGCATCTCGACGAGAAGGTCGCGGCGCTGCATCTCGAAAAGCTCGGCGTGAAGCTGACCCGGCTGACCGAGCGGCAGGCTTCCTACATCGGGGTGAGTGCCGAAGGGCCGTTCAAGCCCGATCACTACCGCTATTGATCGACAGCTTGTGCGCGCGGCGCGGTTGTAATCCGCGCCGCAGCGGCATAGCTGACGGATCATGACCCTTTCCCCCTCCGTGCTGGCCTTGCTCGGGCTGTTGCTGGCCGGGTGGACCGTGGCTGCGGCCTGGGCAATCGTTGCGGCGCGGCATCGCGAACGCCGCGCCGAGGCCGGGCAGCGCCAGGCCCGGCGCCTCGCGCGGATGGTCGATGAAAGTCCGGCCCTGCCGCTGCTGGTCCGCGCCGATGGCAAGATCGAGGCGCCGCAGCGCCTTGCCAACTGGCTCGGGCTCGATGCCGTGCCGCAGTTCCTGACAGAGCTTGACGGCGGGCGGATCGACGGTGGCGGCGGCGGCCTTACGGCGGAACAGCTTGAAGAGCTTTCCCAGGCGGTGCGGCGCTGCCAGCGCACGGCCAATCCGTTTCGCCTGGTCGTCACCCCGCGCGGCTCGAAACGCAGTCTGGCCTTGCGTGGGCACCTGGCCGATCCGCAGGTCTCGCCCGGCGGCGCGGCGCTGGTCTGGGTGTTCGATTTCTCCGACAGCGAGAGCGAGCTGGTCCAGCTGCGCGGCGATGCCGCCCGCGCGCGCAGCGATTTCGCCGCTTTGGTCGGCCTGATCGAAGCCGCGCCGATGCCGATGTGGTTTCGCGGACCCGAAGGCGAGCTCAGGCTGGTCAACCACGCCTATGTCAGCGCAGTCGGGGGCGAGGACGCCAGGCAGGTGGTGGCCGATGGCATCGAACTGATCGAAAGCATCGATGGATTGACCGCGCGGCAGGTTGCGGGACAGGCCTTTGCCAAAGCGCTGCCGATCGAACGCATGGTCAGCGTCACCATCGACGGCCAGCGCCGCGCCCTGCGGGTGACCGACCTGCCGCTGGGCGGGGAAGGGATTGCCGGATACGCTGTCGACATCGAAGAGATGGAGCAACAGGGGCGCGACTTCCGCGCCTTTCGCGATGCCCAGCGCGCGATGCTCGATCAGCTTTCGGCCGGGGTGGCGCAGTTCGATGCCAAGCGCCAGTTGGTCTTCGCCAATCAACCGTTCCAGCGGCTGTTCGCACTGGGGCCGGCAACGATGCTCGATCCGCCGCAGTTCGAGCGTCTGCTCGATCTGGCGCGCGATGCCGGGCGGGTTCCCGAGGCGCGGGATTTCCCGGCCTGGCGCCGCGAGCGCGCGGCCTGGTTCCAGTCAGGCGCGCCGCAGGAAGAAGCCTGGTCGCTGGCCGATGGCACCCACCTTCGGATGGTCGCCTTGCCCTTGCCCGATGGCGGCCTGATCCTGATCGCCGAAGACCGGACCGAACAGCTCCGGCTTTCGGCGGTGCGCGACACCCTTTTGCGCACCCGCACCGCCACGTTCGACAGTCTGTTCGAATCACTGGCGGTCTTCGCTCCCGATGGGCGGCTGCAATTGTGGAACCGCCGCTTTGCCGCCGATTGGGGCCTTGAGGAGCAATTCCTCGATACCCACCCGCGGATCGATTCGATGCTCGAGAAGATCGCGCGGCGCCTCGCCAAGCCGGTCAAGGCCAAGGCGGTGGGCGATGCGGTGCGTTCGGCCACGCTCGATCGCAAGCAGACCGGCGGGCGCGCGGTGCTCGCCGATGGGCGGACGCTCGAATACGCCGGGGTTCCGCTGCCTGATGGCAACGGCTTGCTGACCGTGCTCGACATCACCGACGCCCAGAAGGCCGAGGAAGCGCTCAAGCAGCGCGCCGCCGCACTGGAAGAGGCGGACGCGATGAAGACCCGCTTCCTCGCCAACATGAGCTACGAATTCCGCACCCCGCTGACCTCGATCGGTGGCTTTGCCGAACTGCTCGAAGCCGGGCTGGGCGGCGAACTGAGCGAGGCGGGCCGCGAATACGTCGCGGCGATCCTCGCTTCGGTCGGCCGGCTTGGCGAACAGATCGAAAGCGTGCTCGACCTGTCGCAGAGCGAGGCCGGGATGCTGCCGCTGGCGCGCGAGGAGATCGAGCTGCTGCCCTTCGTCACGCGCCTGGCCGAGGAACGCGCGGGGCGGATTTCCGAGGCTGGGCTGACGCTCGACCTGCGCGGCGACAAGGGCGCGGGGCGGATCACCGGCGATCGGCGCCGGTTGGGGCGGGCGCTGGGGCACCTGCTGGATAACGCGATTGCCGCCACGCCGCGCGGCGGGCGCATTCTGGTTGAGCTGGGATCGCACAAGGGCCGGGCGCGGATCGTCATTTCCGATAACGGCGCGGGAATGGACGGTGCCACGCTGGCCCGCGCGCTCGAAGGGATCAAGCCGGGCAAAGACGGCAAGGAGGCAGAGCGCCGTCAGGGCATCGGCCTGCCGCTTGCCCGGCAGCTGATCGAGGCGCACGGCGGCACGTTCGAGCTGCTGTCCGAACCGGGGCAGGGCAGCGCCGCGATTGTCGAGCTGCCGTGAGGATCGACCTGCCCGATCTTGCCGCGACCAGTGCGCTGGGCGAGCGGATCGCGGCGGTCTTGCAGCCGGGGGATGTGGTGGCGCTTTCGGGCGGGCTGGGCGCGGGCAAGACCACGCTGGCGCGCGCGATCATCGCCGGACTGGGGCATCAGGGTGAAGTGCCATCGCCCAGCTTCGCGATCATCGAGACCTACGATCCGCCCGCGGTGCGCCTGCCGCTGGTCCATGCCGATTTCTATCGCCTTGCCCGCCCGCAAGAAGCTGAGGAGCTTGGACTGGACGATTACCGCGAAGGCGCCGCGCTGATCGCGGAATGGCCCGAGCAGGCTGGCGGTTTCGGGCACGAGCCGGGCTGTCTGTCGATCCAGCTGGAAACTGCGGAAACGGGGCGGATTGCGATTGTCGAGCCGGGGGTGGATTGGCTAGGGCGGCTGCCATGACGCAAACCCTGCCCGAAGGGCTCGATGCCTTTCTTGCCGCCGCCGGATGGAGAGACGCCGCGATCGAGCCGCTGGCGGGCGACGCCTCGTTTCGCCGCTATTTCCGCCTGCGCCGCGATTCGGGCAAGACCGCGATGCTGATGGACGCGCCCCCGCCCAACGAGGATCCGCAACCGTTCCTGCGCGCCGCCAAATGGCTCGACGCCAACGGGCTGCGCGCGCCGCATATCCTGGCCGAGGATGCCCAGCGCGGGCTGGTGCTGCTCGAAGACTTCGGCGAAGTGCGGATGCGCGAATATGCCGACCAGTGGAGCGAGGATGAGCGCGCGATCTACATCGCGGCGGTCGATACCCTGATCGAACTGCACCGGCTGCCGCCCGGTCCGTTCCGCGATTATTCGCTGCAAGAATATCAGCGCGAAGCCAAGCTGCTGGTCGATTGGTATTGCCCGGCGCAGAACCTCTATGTCGACGCCGCGAGCTATGCCGCCGCCTGGGAAGAGGCGCTGGCGCCGATGCTGCCGCGCCAGCGACCGGGGGTAACGGTGCTGCGTGACTATCATGCCGAGAACATCATGCTGCTGGGCGCGCTGCACAAACAAGGGTTGCTCGATTTTCAGGACGCGCTGGTCGGCCATCCGGCCTACGATCTGGTTTCGCTGCTGCAGGATGCACGCCGTGACGTCTCGCCCCAGCTCGAAGTCGAGATGTTCGATCATTATGTCAAGAAAACCGGGCAAGGCGATGAGTTTCTTGCCGACTACGCTCGGATCGGTGCCCAGCGAAACGCCAAGATCGTGGGCATTTTCGTGCGCCTATGGAAGCGTGACGGCAAGCCGCGCTACCTGGCTATGATCCCCCGGGTGTGGGCGGCGATGGAGCGCGATCTGGCCCATCCCGCGCTGGCCCCGGTGGCGCGGTGGTTTGATGCCAATATCCCGGCTGAGCTTCGTGCCGCGAACGGTGGGCAGTTCGCGGCGTGAAGGCCCACGCCGCCATCCCCGATACGGCGATGATCATGGCGGCGGGCCTGGGCACCCGCATGATGCCGCTGACCGCGCGGTGCCCCAAGCCGCTGATCGAGGTGGCCGGAACCACCCTGCTCGATCACGTTCTCGATCAGCTGCGCAGCGCCGGGGTCGGCCGGATCGTGGTCAACGTCCACTATCTTGCCGATCGGATCGAAGCGCACCTCGCGGACCATGCCGGCGATTTCGACGTTGCGATCTCCGACGAGCGCGACCTGCTGCGCGATACCGGCGGCGGTCTGGTCAAGGCGCTGCCGCTGATCGGCGCCGATCCGTTCCTGTGCGTCAACGCCGATAACTGGTGGGTGGATGAGGGCGGCAATGCCCTGATCGACATGGCCAGGGTCTGGGATGACGAAAGGATGGACGTGCTGATGCTGGTTGTCCCGTTCGAGCGCGCCGGCAATACCCAGGGCCAGGGCGATTTCGACATGGATGCCGATGGCCGCCTCTCGCGCGAGGGGCCAAGGCGGCACCGGCCCTTCGTCTGGACCGGGATCCAGATCCTGTCCAAGCGGATCGTCACCGATCCGCCGGGCGCGGTGTTTTCCACCAACAAGTTCTGGGATCGCGCGATCGCGGCGGGGCGCTGCTTCGGTTTCGTTCACGCCGGGCAGTGGTACGATGTCGGCTATCCCGCAGCGATCGGTCTGACAGAGGCCGCCCTGGCCGGTGGCTGAGCGGCCCGGCCCCAGGGTCTATTCGATCGCCGCGCATCGCGGCTTTGCCGATGCGCTGGTTGCCGGCCTGATCCCGCGCTATGCCGACAGGGATCTGGGCCTTGCCCGGCTGACCCTGCTGCTGCCTAGCCGCCGCGCCGAACGGATCGTGACCGAGGCTTTCGTGCGGCTGTCGGGCGGGGGGATGCTGCTGCCGCGCATCGCGGTGGTCGGCGATCTCGATCTCGACGAGACGCTGGGCGCGTTGCTCGATCCGTTGGGCGCGGGGGCCGAAATTCCCCCGGCCTGCGATCCCGTCCGGCGCTGGCTGCGGCTGGCCGAGCTGCTGGGCGAAGCGATGGGCCAGCACGCGCCCAGGCCGCCGGGCTTGCTGCGCCTGGCCCACGAAACCGCACGGACAATGGACCGGCTGACGGTTGAAGGGATCGGCCTGGGCGATCTGCTGAGCGACCGGGTCGCGGGGATCGTCGGCGATCTTGCCGATCACTGGCGCGAATCCTCGCACCTGTTCGCCACGGTTCAGGCCCATTGGCTCAGCGAACTTGCCGCGCGCGGCGAGGTCGATCCACCCGAAAGGCGCAACCGGCTGTTCGCCCATGCGGCCCGGCGCTGGGCACAGACCCCGCCCGCCGATCCGGTGGTTGCCGCCGGGATAACCAGCGCCTCGCCGGAGCTGGCCCGGCTGCTGAGGGTGGTCTGCGAACTGCCGCGCGGCGCGGTGATCCTGCCCGACCTTGACCTCTCGCTCGATGCCGAAGTCTGGGACCTGCTGGGCCAGGCCGGCAAGCCGCGCGATGACGATGGCGCGCATTTTGGTGAGCGCGATGCGGTGACCCACCCGCAATACCACCTCAAGCTGCTGCTCAACCGGATGGGGATTTCCCGCGAAGAGGTCGAGCCCTGGCACCGCGCCGGGCTGGCCGCCGCGCCGAGCGAGCGCAGTCACGCGATTTCCAACCTGTTCCTGCCCGCCGCCGCCAGCGCCCGCTGGGTCGATCTGCCCGCCAGGGCGCGGCGTCTGTCGGGCATCCGGCTGATGGAAAGCGCGCATCCGGGCGAGGAGGCCCAGGCGATTGCGATCCTGGTCCGCCAGGCGCTGGAGGAGCCGGGCAGGCGCGTTGCGGTGGTCACCCCGGATCGCGGTCTGGCCGGGCGCGTGGTGGCGCATCTCAGGCGCTGGGGGATCGAGGCCGACGACAGCGCCGGGCGCCCGCTGCCGCAGACCGCCGCGGGCCGGGTGTTGCTTGGCCTGGCCGAAGTGGCGGCGCAGCAGGCAGCTCCAGTCCCCTTGCTGGGCCTGTTGGCCCATCCGCTGGTGCGGGCCGGTGACGCGCGCGCCGAATGGCTCGACCGGGTTCGGGCGATGGATCTTGCCCTGCGCGGGCCGCGCCCGGCACCGGGGCTGGCGCCGCTGCGTGCCGCGGTGGAGAAACTGGCGCGGCGCGGCGATGGCGAGCGGATCGCAGCCTGGTGGAGCGAGGTGGAAGCCATCCTTCTGCCGCTTCTCGACTGGGACGAGGGCCTGCCGCTGTCCGAAGCGATCGGCCGTCTGGCCGCCGCGGCCGAGGCACTGTGCGGAGAGGCGCTGTGGGCCAATGCCGATGGCCGGGCGCTTGCCGCCTTCGTGGAGGAGCTGCGGTTTGCGGCCGCCTCCAGCCAGTTACGCCTTGCCGCCGCCGACCTGCCGGCGGTGCTGCGCGATGCCATGGACCGCCTGGCAGTGCGCCCGCCGTGGGGAGGGCATCCGCGCGTCGCGATCTATGGCTTGCTCGAAGCGCGGATGAGCCGGGCCGATCTGGTGATCTGCGGCGGGTTGGTCGAAGGGATCTGGCCGGCCACTGCGGGCGCGGAGCCCTTGCTGCCCCCGGCGGTGCTGCGGGCGCTGGGCGTACCGGGCGGAGAGTTCCGCATCGGGCTGGCCGCGCACGATCTTGCCGCCGCGCTGGGCGCGCCCGAGGCGGTGCTGAGCTGGGCCCGCCGCGACGAGGGCGCACCGGTGATCCCCAGCCGCTTCGTGCTGCGGATCGAGGCGATGCTGGGCGAATTGGCCGAGGCGCACCGCGAGACCGAGGCCGTCCTGCTTGCGCGCGGAATTGATCGCGCCGTGCGGGTTCGGCCGGCGCCGCGTCCCCGGCCAAAGCCCGACCTCCAGCAGCGCGATGTCGCGCTGGCCGTTACCGCGATCGACCGCCTGCTGGGCGATCCCTATCAGTTTTACGCCAATGCGATCCTGCGGCTGAGGGTGCTCGATCCGCTCGATGCCGAGCCGTCCGCGGCGTGGAAGGGTACCGTGGTTCACCGTGTGCTGGAACGCTGGCACAAGGCCGGGGGCGGGGCGGGCGAGCTGCTGGCGCTGGCCGGCGAGGAGCTGGCGGCGATGCGCGCCCATCCGCTGGTGCGCACGCTGTGGTGGCCGCGTCTGGCCCGTGCGCTCGAATGGGTCGATACCGAGATCGCCTCGCTGGGTGCCGAGGGGCGGCGGGTGATCGCCAGCGAGGTGAAGGGCGAGATGCGGTTTGCCGGGGTACGGGTTCACGGCCGCGCCGACCGGATCGATCGGCTGGCCGACGGCACCCTGGCGGTGGTCGATTACAAGACCGGCAGCCCGCCCAGCCGTCGCCGTGTGGCCGAAGGCTATGCGCTGCAACTGGGCGTGGTCGGGTTGATCGCGGCTGCGGGCGGCTTTCCCGGCGTGGCGGGCGATCCCGAATGGTTCGAGTACTGGTCGCTGGCCAAGCGCCCGCGCAGCAGCGAATTTGGCTATGCCCTTTCGCCCTTTGCCACCGACCGCGCACCGGGCCTGCTGCGCGAGGACTTCCTGGGCGAGACCGCGCACCGGCTGGAGCAGGCGATCGCGCGGTTCATCAAGGGGGATGAGCCGTTTTCCGCCAGCCTTCAGCCTGACCTCTATGGCTACAACGATTACGACCATCTGATGCGGCTGGATGAATGGCAGGCGCTGGGTCCGAAGGCGGGGGAAGAGGCATGAGCGGCAAGCGCCTCCACAACCTGACCGGCGAACAGGCCCCGGCGGTCGAACCGGGCGAGGTGGTATGGCTGTCGGCCTCCGCCGGGACGGGCAAGACCCAGGTCTTGTCCGCCCGCGTGCTGCGGCTGTTGTTGCAGGCGGATGTCAGCCCCTCGCAGGTGCTGTGCCTGACCTTCACCAAGGCCGGGGCGACCGAGATGGCTGCCCGCATCAACGAGACCCTGGCGCGCTGGGTTCGCGCCCGGCCCGAGGCGTTGGCCGCGGATCTCAAGGCGATCGGGGCCGATTTCGGACCGGCGGCGCAGGCCCGCGCCCGCACCCTGTTCGCCGAAGTGCTCGATTGCCCCGGCGGAGGGCTGCGGATCGATACCATCCATGCCTTTGCGCAGTGGCTGCTGGCCGCTTTCCCGCACGAGGCCGGGCTGGTCCCCGGCACCCGCGCGATGGAAGACCGCGACCGCGACCTGCTGCTGCGCGAGGTGCTGGCGGACCTGCTGGTCGAGGCCGAGCGGGTCAACGACACGGCAACGCTTGATGCGCTGGCGGCGCTGTCGCTGCGCCTGGGGCCGGATGCGGTGGAGGGCTACATGCTGCGCTGCGCCGCCGCGCGCGAGGCATGGGAAGGGCCGGGCGCCTGGCAGCCGCCGATGCTGCCGCGCGTACGCCAGCTGATCGGCCTGCCCAGCGACGCCGGCGAGGCCGATCTGGAGCGGCTGTGCGACGACGGCCACTTCGCGGTGGACGCCCTGTATTGCTGCCTCGCCGCCTATGCGCAGTGGAACGGCAAGAAGGGGCTGGCGGGCCGGGCGGTGATCGCCGACTGGCTGGCCGCGCCGCCCGCCACGCGGCTTGCCACGCTGGGCGATTTGCATGCCGTGCTGTTCACCCAGAAGGACACGGTGCGCGACGTTGCCAGCCTCGAGAAGTTCGAGGAGCATTTCGGTGCCGCCGCCGAGGAGGTGCTGCAATGCGCGCTGGCGGTGCGCGAACGGCGGGTGCTGATGCAGCTCGCGGATTTCCTTGCCCCCTCGCTTGAGCTGGGGCGCAAGTTCGCGCTGGCCTGGGACGAGGCCAAGCAGCGCGCGGGGTTCATAGATTTCGACGACCAGATCCGCCGCGCCGCCGCCCTTCTCAACACGGGCGCGCTTGCGGAATGGATCCGCTATAAGCTTGACCGGCGCTTCGATCATATCCTGGTCGACGAGGCGCAGGATACCAACGCCGCGCAGTGGCGGATCATCGACGCGCTGACGGGCGACTTTTTCGCCGGCGAAGGCGCCCATGCCGAAAAGCTGCGCACGCTGTTCGTGGTTGGCGACTACAAACAGGCGATCTTCCGCTTCCAGGGCACCAGCCCGGAAAACTTCGAGGCGGCGCGGCGCCGGGTGCGCGCGGCGATGGCGGGCCTGGCCACCAATGCCCGTGCGCTTGGCGGCGGCGCCGTGCCGCGCGAGCTGCGCGAGCTGGGGCTTGGCACCAGTTTCCGCACCGCGGCCTCGATCCTGCAATTCGTCGATATGGCGCTTGGCCGGATCGGGGGCGAAAACCTTGGCCTGGCCGGACCGCCGCCCGCCCATGCTGGAGAGGATCGGCCGGGACTGGTCACGCTATGGCGCGCGATCGGCGCGCCCGACGCTGGCGAGCCCGCCGACGATACGGATGAGGGCGAGGAGAACTGGTTCGCGCGCTCGGACCGGCAGCTGGCCGACCGGATCGCGTTGCAGGTGCGCGCCTGGCTCGACGAGGGCTATCCGCTGGTCAAGGGGCAGCCGCACGGCAGCGCGCGCCGGGCCGGGCCGGGCGACGTGATGGTTCTGGTGCGCAAGCGCAAGGAACTGGCCGGGCTGATCGTCGCTCGGCTCCATGCTGCGGGCGTGCCGGTTGCCGGGGTCGATCGGTTGCGGCTTGCCGCGCCGCTTGCGGTGCGCGATCTGATGGCGGCCCTGCGCTTTGCCGCGCAGCCGCTCGACGATCTCAACCTTGCCTGCCTGCTGGTTTCGCCGCTGATCGGGTGGAGTCAGGAACAGCTGCTCGAACACGGCTATCGGCCCGATGGCCTGTCCTTGTGGGAGCATCTGCGCCGCGCGCGGGGGGGCGCGGAAACCGGCGCGGCGGTGGCGCAGCTGCTCGAACTGCTGGGCAAGGCCGATTACGATCCGCCACAGGTATTGCTCCACTGGCTGCTGACCGGCCCGTGGCAGGGCCGCCGCTGCCTGACCGCGCGGCTCGGTGCGGAGGCCAACGATCCGATCGACGAACTGCTCAATGCCGCCAGCGCCTATGCCAGTGCCGAGGCGATCAGCCTGGCAGGCTTCATCCGCTGGTTCGATGCCGGCGAGGGCGAGCTCAAGCGCGAGGCGGGGCAGGTCGGCAGCGAGGTGCGGGTGATGACCGTCCACGGGGCCAAGGGCTTGCAGGCGCCGATCGTGATCCTGGCCGATGCCGCCGACAACCCTGACAATTCGCGCACCAGCCCGCTGGTTATCGCCGATGGAACGGGCAGGGCGATCCCGCTCCCCCCGCTGCCCAAGGAGGAAAAGCCGGGGCTGCTGGCCCAGGCTGAGGCCAAGGCCGCCGCCGAGGAACGTCAGGAGCACTGGCGCTTGCTCTATGTGGCGATGACCCGCGCGGAAGAGGCGCTGTTCGTGGCCGGGGCGCTTGGCCCGCGCGAAAAGGCGCCCGCGCCGGATTCGTGGTACGCGCGGCTTGAGGCGCTGTTCCAGCCCGAGGAGTGGCTGGAGGATCCGCTGTGGGGCGCCCGGGTCGAGCATGGCGAGCGGCCGCAGGTTGCCGTGCCCGCGCCCATTTCGGCCAGCGCCGCCTTGCCGCTTTTGCCGCCCTGGCTGGAAACCCCGGTTGCCGCCGAACCGCGCCCGCCGCGCCCGCTGGCGCCTTCCGCCCTGGGCGAAGACCGCGAGGCCGATCCGCCCTGGCCCCCCGGTGCGGGCCTTGCGGCGGCGCGGCGCGGGGTGCTGATCCACAAGCTGCTGGAACGCCTGCCCGAAGCCGAGCCGCTGACGCGCAAGGCCGCCGCCGAGGCCTGGCTGGCGCGCAACGCCGCCGATCTCGATGCGCCGGCGCGGGCGGAAATGATC
>JAKOWQ010000035.1 GCA_029781465.1 Pseudomonadota bacterium | reverse complement strand
CGGCACCACCAGCGGCGTGCGCGTACCCGATGGCGAGTGGATCCCGTCGGATCGCGAAGGCCTGACCTTCGCCGACGCGACCAGCGCGGTCTTCGCCTATGACATTCCCTGGGACAAGATCGACGTCGCTACCTTCTCGTGGCAGAAGGTGCTGGGCGGCGAGGGCGGCCACGGGGTGCTGATCCTGGGGCCGCGCGCGGTCGAACGGCTTGAAAGCCATACTCCGGCATGGCCCTTGCCCAAGGTGTTCCGCCTCGTTTCCAAGGGCAAGCTGGCCGAAGGCGTGTTCAAGGGCGAAACGATCAACACCCCCTCGATGCTGGCCGTCGAAGATGCGATCTTCGCGCTCGAATGGGCCAGGTCGGTGGGCGGGCTCGAAGGCCTCCAGCAGCGCTGCACCGCCAATGCCGATGCGCTGAACAAGATCGTTGCCGAGCGTGACTGGCTCAGCCACCTGGCCGTAGATCACGGGATTCGCTCCAAGACCTCGGTCTGCCTCTCGGTCGAGGGTGCCGACGCCGATTTCATCAAGGCGATGACCGGCCTGCTCGAGAAGGAAGGCGCAGCCTATGACATCGCGGGCTATCGCGATGCCCCGCCGGGCCTCCGGATCTGGTGCGGCGCCACGGTCGACACCGCCGATGTGGAGGCGCTCGGCCCCTGGCTCGACTGGGCCTACGCCGTGACCAAGGCTGCCTGACCGCACTTTAGGAACCCGTCACCCCGAACGTGTTTCAGGGACCATTTCTCCGCCCAGACCATCGCTCTCACAGGCGCGATGGACGCTGAAACAAGTTCAGCATGACGATGTTGTGATTGGATAATGTTATGACCAAGCCCCGCGTACTCATTTCCGACAAGATGGACCCCAATGCCGCCAAGATCTTTGAAGAGCGCGGCTGCGATGTGGACGTCATCACTGGCGAAACCCCCGAACAGCTGATCGCCCGGATCGGCGATTACGATGGCCTCGCCATCCGCAGCTCGACCAAGGTGACCAAAGAGATCCTTGCCGCCGCCACCAACCTCAAGGTGATCGGCCGCGCCGGGATCGGGGTCGACAACGTCGATATTCCCGCAGCATCGGCCCAGGGCGTGGTGGTGATGAACACCCCGTTCGGCAACTCGATCACCACCGCCGAACACGCCATCGCGCTGATGTTCGCGCTGGCCCGCCAGATCCCAGAGGCCAATGCCCAGACCCAGGCGGGCAAGTGGCCCAAGAACGATTTCATGGGCGTCGAGGTGACCGGCAAGACCCTGGGCCTGATCGGCGCGGGCAATATCGGCTCGATCGTTGCCAGCCGCGCGCTGGGGCTGAGGATGAAGGTCGTCGCCTACGATCCCTTCCTGACCCCTGAGCGCGCGGTGGAAATGGGCGTGGAAAAGGCCGATCTCGATACCCTGCTGGCCAAGGCGGATTTCATCACGCTGCACACGCCGCTGACCGACCAGACCAGGGGCATCCTTTCCAGGGAAAACCTCGCCAAGACCAAGAAGGGCGTGCGGATCATCAACTGCGCGCGCGGCGGACTGATCGACGAGGCGGCGCTCAAGGAAGCGATGGACGCGGGCCACGTCGCCGGGGCCGCGCTCGACGTGTTCCAGACCGAACCGGCCAAGGAATCGCCGCTGTTCGGCACGCCGAACTTCATCTGCACCCCACACCTGGGCGCCAGCACCAACGAGGCGCAGGTCAATGTCGCGCTGCAGGTTGCCGAGCAGATGGCCGACTATCTCGTCAACGGCGGGGTTACCAACGCGCTCAACATGCCCTCGCTCTCGGCCGAGGAAGCGCCCAAGCTGCGGCCCTACATGGCGCTGGCCGAACAGCTTGGCAGCCTGGTGGGCCAGCTCACCACCGGATCGATCCCGCGCGTCTCGATCCATGCCGAAGGCGCCGCGGCCGAGCTTAACATCAAGCCGATCGTGGCCGCCGTGCTGTGCGGCTTCCTGCGGGTGCAGTCGGCCACGGTCAACATGGTCAACGCGCCGTTCCTCGCCAAGGAACGCGGGATCGAGGTGCGCGAGGTCAAGACCGAGAAGGAAGGTGATTACCACACCCTGATCCGCGTTTCGGTCAAGACCGACGCGGGCGAGCGTTCGGTTGCCGGCACGCTGTTTTCCAACCGCGAGCCGCGCCTGGTCGAGCTGTTCGGGATCAAGGTCGAGGCGGAGCTGGCCGGGCACATGATGTATATCGTCAACGAGGACGCCCCCGGCTTCATCGGCCGGATCGGCACCCTGCTGGGCGAAAACGCGATCAACATCGGCACCTTCAACCTTGGCCGCCGCGATGCGGGCGGGGAAGCGGTGCTGCTGCTTTCGCTCGACAGCGCCTTGCCCGCACCGGTGCTCGAAAAGGCCAAGGCCCTGCCGGGCGTCAAGCGCGCGATGGCACTGGCGTTCTGAAGCCGGATCGGGCAACGGGAAATGGCGATGCAAGACACCGACCGCGATCTGTTGCCCGAAGGCCTTGAAGACCGCCTGCCGCAGGATGCGGCCGCTGCCGCGCGGGTGACCCGCGCGATGCTCGATGCAATGGACCGGCACGGGTATGATCGGGTCCAGCCGCCCAGCATCGAATTTGAAAAGTCCATGGCCAGCCGCATGGCCGGGGTTCAGCCGCGGCGGATGTTCCGCTTCGTCGATCCGGCGAGCCTGCGCACCCTGGCGCTGCGCAGCGACATCACGGTGCAGGTCGGGCGGATCGCCGCGACCAGCCTGGCGGCGGCGCCGCGCCCGCTCAGGCTGTGCTATGCCGGGCAGGTGGTGACGATCAAGGGCGACGGCCTGGACCCCGCGCGCGAGCGGCTTCAGCTTGGCGCCGAACTGATCGGATCGGACAGCGTGGCAGCCGCCGGGGAAATCGTGGCCATGGCGATCGAGGCCTTGCAGGCGGCGGGCGCCACCGGGGTTTCGGTCGATTTCACCTTGCCCGATCTGGTCGATACCCTGGCCGGAACAGATGGCCACGGGACCCTGCCGCTCGATCCCGAACGGATCGAGGCGGTCCGGCGCGAGCTGGATGCCAAGGACGCGGGCGGGCTGGTTGCCGCGGGCGGCGAGGCCTATCTGCCGCTGCTCTCCGCGATCGGGCCGTTCGACGCCGCGATCGAGCGGCTGGCGGCCTTCGATACCGGCGGGGCACTCGCCAGCCGGATCGCGGCGCTGCGCGAAATCGCCGCGCGGGTTGGCGGCAAGGCGCGCCTGACGCTTGATCCCAGCGAGCGCCATGGGTTCGAATACCAGTCATGGTTCGGCTTCATGATCTATGCCGAGGGGGTTTCCGGTTCGCTGGGGCGGGGCGGTTCCTATGCGATCCTCGGCCCTCGCGCGGGAACCGAGGAGCCGGCGATCGGCTTTTCGCTCTACCCCGATGCCCTGATTGACCAGTTGGCCGCCGCCGAGCAGCCGCGCGATGCGTTGTTCCTGCCGCTGGGGCACGATCCCGCCCACGCCGAACGCCTGCGCGCAATCGGCTGGCGCACAGTCGCTGCACTGAGCGAAGGCGACGATGCCCGCAAGCTGGGATGCAGCCACGTGCTGGAAAATGGCGAGGCGATCAGGCTTTAGCGCGCCAGTGGCCGGGGCTCTGGCCGAAGGCTGACCTGAACCGGGCATTGAAGGTCGAAAGGTCGCCAAATCCGCAATCGAACGCGATCGCCGCGATACCTTCGCGCGTCGCCCGAAGCCGCTCGGCGGCATGGGCCAGGCGCCGCGCCTGAAGATAGCGATAGGGCGTCGTTGCATAGACCCGGCGGAAGCAACGCAGAAAGTGAAAGCGGCTCATTCCTGCGCTGGCGGCCAGATCGTCGAGCGAAAGCGGTTCGCCAAAATCACACTCGATCCGCTCGATCGAACGGCGCAGCGCTGCGCGCTCGTGCGAGTGGGGCAGGGTCGGGCGATCGCGAGCTGTCCCGCATTCCTTGAGTACGGCCTCAAGTAGCTGGATCGGCGCATCGGTCATTCCGGATGCCAGCCGGGCAAGGTGCGGAACCAGATGGCCCAGCGGCGGCAAGGCGGGACGGTCGAAACCACGGCTGTCGATGCTTGCCTCGGCGAACAGCTCCGGATCGAAGCGGAGCACCGAACAGACATCCCCGCGGCTGTCCTCGTGGCTGCAACAATAGCATGCCCCGGCATTGCCCAGCAGGATCGAGCCGGGCTGAAGCTGCGCCTTGCCCCGCGCACCGTGATAGGAAAACCGGCCGGCCCGCACCACCGCGAGCGTCGGGGCGCCATGCGCTTCCTCGAACGGGCGGTCCTCCGGTCCGGCGTGGCAGCGATAAGTGCTGATTTCATACCCGTGGCCGCCAATTCGCATCATGCAGGGATAGCAATATTCCCCAAGCCGGCAATCCGCGATCGCGGTTAGGTGGCGGCGGAACCAAGGGGGTCTCGGATGAAACGAAGAAATTGGATGGTGATCATTGCATTGGCTGGCGCGCTGCCCCTGTCGTCGGCTCAGGGAGCTAGAAGCGGGATGAACGCAACCGGGAAATATCTGCACTCCGAGCGCGCGATGGCCGATCTTTCGGCAATCAACGACCGGTTCATCGAGAACTTCGTTCACAACGATGTCGCGGGGCACGACCGGCTTTTGCATCCGCGTTTTCTGGCAATCGATCCGGATGGCGGGCGAACCGGGCGGGCCGCCTATCTCAAGCGGTGGGCGACCGGCTTCGATCCCGAAGTGATCGTCTACTGGGATGTGCGGGACGAGCTGATTACGCTGATCGGCAATACCGCGCTGGTTCGGGCGACCAACAAGCAGGTGGTCAGGCGCGATGGACGCGACGTGGCCAGCATGTCCACCTACACCGATACCTATATCTATGAAGACGGCCGGTGGTGGTGCATCCAGGCCCACATCACCAAGGTTGCCCCGGCGCGCGAGCCGGGGGACGAGACGATCAAGACCGTCTACATCAAGGGGGTCAAGCAGCCGCGTTCCACGGGCTCGGGCTAGCGATCAACCGCCGAACACCCGCTTCAGCCAGCTGTCCACCACCGGTGTTGCGGCATAGGCGGGATCGCCCAGGCTGCGGTTGATTTCGGCATGGCCCTTCAATCCGGTTCCGGGAAAACCGCTGCGCTCAACCGGGGTATGCGCCGCCCTGAGCGCGGCCTCCAGTGCTTCGTTCTGCTTGATCCCGTCGGGGCGCTGGACATGGATCAGCAAAAAGGCCGGGGCGTTGGGCGCCAGGGCCTGCGCCGTGGGGGACAGCGCGCGTTGCCGTGCCGGATCGACGCCGAAGGCCTGGGTATAGGTATCGCGCATGATCCGCGGGCCATCGCGCATCTGCGCGGTGACATCGTAGGCCGCGCCGTCGATCGGGACCACCCCCTTGAGGCTGGCGAAGGACAGGCCGGTGCCTTTCAGATAGCTCTCGTCGGTTCCGACCAGCGCCACCAGATGCGCACCCGCGCTGTGCCCCATGATTACCACCCGGCGCGGATCGAAGCCCAGGCTGGCGGCGTGGTCGATCAGGTGCCTGAGCGCGGCGGCCACGTCGGCGGCTTGCTGCTCCACGGTGGCCTCGGGCACCAGGCGGTAGTTGATCGAGGCATAGGCATAGCCCGCCTGGGTGAAATGCGGGGCTTTCCAGGTGCCATCGGCATTGTCCTTGCTGCCGCGCTTCCATCCGCCGCCGTGGACGAACAGCACCAGCGGCGCATCCCGGCGCGCGCCTTGCGCGGGGTAGAAATCAAGGCTTTGCAGCGGATCGCTGCCGTAGGCGAGCGTCTGCTTGCCCGGCACGGACGGCGCGCCCGTTGCTCCAATCCTGCCCGCCCAGCGAGGGCGTTCGCGCGCTTCGGCCAGGCCGGTTGCGCCAACAATCGGCACGAGGATCAAGGCAAGCAGGGCATTTCGCATCGGCAATCTCCGCATCGGGGATCAGCATAGTGCCGGTGCATTCCTGAACGAGTCGCGAATTGTCGCGGTTTGTCTCCTTGCGGGCCTTGACTTGCGACCCCCGCCGCGCCTAGGGCGCCACCCGTTTGCGGCGGGCCATTCCGCCGCCCCGGTCCACCCCTTGCGCCGAGTCCTGTCGAAGGGCGCCCGCGGGTCACTCTGGCAGGGTGAGGGACTCTATCCGTGGCCAACGTTACCGTGATCGGCGCCCAGTGGGGCGATGAGGGCAAGGGCAAGATCGTTGACTGGCTGGCCAGCCGCGCGGACGCGGTGGTGCGCTTTCAGGGCGGGCACAACGCCGGGCACACGCTGGTGGTGGGCGACAAGGTCTACAAGCTCTCGCTGCTGCCCTCGGGAATCGTCACCGGCACGCTTTCGCTGATCGGCAACGGGGTGGTGCTCGATCCCTGGCACTTCCGGGATGAGGTCGCCAAGCTCAAGGGGCAGGGGGTGGACGTCAATCCGCAGAACCTGCAAGTGGCCGAGAACGCCCCGCTGATCCTGCCCTTCCACCGCGATCTCGATGCCCTGCGCGAGGATGCCAGCGGCGCGGGCAAGATCGGCACCACCCGGCGCGGGATCGGCCCCGCCTATGAGGACAAGGTCGGCCGCCGTTCGATCCGGGTCTGCGATCTGGCGCATCTCGACGATCTCGGCCCCCAGCTTGACCGGATCTGCGCGCATCACGATGCCTTGCGCGCCGGGTTTGGCCAGCCGCCGATCGACCGCGAGCGGCTGCTGAAGGATCTGTGGGACATTGCGGCCTTCGTGCTGCCCTTCGCCAAGCCGGTGTGGCGCACGCTGAACGAGGCGCGCAAGGCGGGCAAGCGCATCCTGTTCGAGGGCGCGCAGGGCGTGCTGCTCGATGTCGATCACGGCACCTATCCCTTCGTCACCAGCTCCAACACCGTCAGCGGCACCGCTGCTTCGGGTTCGGGCCTCGGGCCCAGCCAGGCGGGCTTCGTGCTGGGGATCGTCAAGGCCTATACCACCCGCGTCGGTTCCGGCCCGTTCCCGACCGAGCTGGAGGACGAGGTGGGCCAGAAACTGGGTGAGCGCGGCCACGAATTCGGCACGGTCACGGGGCGCAAGCGCCGCTGCGGCTGGTTCGACGCGGTGCTGACCCGCCAGAGCTGCGCGATTTCCGGGGTGACCGGCATCGCGCTGACCAAGCTCGACGTGCTCGACGATTTCGAAACGGTGAAGATCTGTGTGGGCTACCGGCTGCGCGGCGCTGCGCTCGATTACTTCCCCGCCCACGCCGCCGATCAGGCCGCGGTCGAGCCGATCTACGAGGAGCTCGAGGGCTGGAAGGGCCAGACCACCGCGGGCGCGCGGAGCTGGGCCGACCTGCCCGCCCAGGCGATCAAATACATCCAGCGGGTGCAGGAACTGATCGAAACCCCGGTGGCGCTGGTTTCCACCAGCCCCGAGCGCGAGGATACCATTCTGGTCCGCGATCCCTTCGTCGATTGATCCATTCTTGACATAACCCCTTTTTGTTCTACTCCTGTTCGCGCAACGAACGGAGTCGGAACCGATGTCGAGCGCCAATTTCGCCTATAGCCAGCCCGCGAACGATGCCGCCGGGGTGCCGCTCGCCCTGTCGATCTTCGCCGATCGGGCGCACCTGCGCGCGCAGCTGCGCGACGATGCCGAAGCGGCGGGGTTCCGCATTGCCGAAGCGGGCGGGATCGCCGCCCTGGTGGAGGGTGAGGTGCGCCCGCTGGGCGA
>JAKOWQ010000021.1 GCA_029781465.1 Pseudomonadota bacterium | reverse complement strand
GTGGCCATAGCGTCAGTGCCCCACCCGATCCCATCTCGAACTCGGCCGTGAAACCTGACAGCGCCGATGGTACTAACGCTCAAGCGTTGGAAGAGTAGGACGTCGCCAGGCATTACAGCCGGCGGGCACGGGAAAACCCATTCACATGTCAGGGCTTTTTGCCCAAGCGCAAAGGCCCCTTGCGGGCCTTTTCGTGTTTCGGAACCTTGCGTTCCGGCAATTCCGCCCTATCTGGGCGTTTGATTTTCCAACGGCCCGTGAACGGCCTGCGGATGGTGACGCGGGGTGGAGCAGCCCGGTAGCTCGTCAGGCTCATAACCTGAAGGTCGCAGGTTCAAATCCTGCCCCCGCAACCAGAACAGAACCCCGCCTCGGCGGGGTTTTTTGTTGCCCGCATCGCGCCTATCTAGGGCCCGATGCGCAATCCTCTGCTCCGCGAAATCACCATCATGCTGCTGGCGGCATTGCCGCTGACGCTGCTGGTGCTGCTGTGCCAGCTGGGGGTGCCGCGCCTGCCGACAGATCCGGTTGGCGCCGAGATCGCCGCTCTGCCCGGGCGCAGCGCCGACGCGCCGTTGCTGGCAGCGGCCACCCCCAGCGACATGGATGCGGCGCGGGTCAAGAACGCTGCAATTGCCTTTTGCGCAGGCAAGATCGATCCGGCCCGCCCGTTCCGCTTCAGCGGCACTCCTGGGGATTTCGCCAATGCCCGCGATTGCCTGGCACTGGCCGCGCTGGCCGAAGCGGGCGGGAGTGATCAGGGCCAGCGCGCGGTGATCCAGGTGGTGCTCAACCGGGTTCGTCATCCGGCCTTTGCGCGAACGGTGTGCGGCACGGTGTTCGAGGGATCGCAGCGCAAGACCGGGTGCCAGTTCACTTTCACCTGCGATGGGGCGCTGGCGCGGCGCTATAGCGATGGCGCCTGGATCGCGGCGCAATTGCGCGCCGAACAGGCGCTGCGCGGGGTGGTTTTCGCTGCCGTTGGCAATGCCACCCACTACCACACCGATTGGGTTCACCCGAGCTGGAGTCCGAAACTGGTCAAACTGGCCCGGGTCGAAACCCACCTGTTCTTCCGCTGGCCGGGTTACTTCGGCAGCGATGCCGCGGCAAACCAGACCTATCGCGGCGGCGAACCGGATTTCTCCGCGCTGGTCGGTCGGCAGGACGCAGGTCAGGGAGCAGCGGCCGTGCCGGCGCCGGGCGCCGCGCTGCCTGCCGATACGCCGAAAATCGAGACCGGTGCGGTGTTGCTGCGCGATGCCACCGGCAAGGCCAATTTCATCGTGCTGGACCGCATGGGCAGCGCGGAGGCGGCGCTGGCTTCGGCGCGGGCGCTGTGCAACCGTCCCGGCACCTGCCGGGTCTATGGCTGGCGCGATGCTAACGCCATTCCCATTGCGCTCCCGCTGCCAAAACCGGCGCGCGCGGCGCTGCAATTCAGCTATGCCCGCGATCCGGCCGGTGCCGAAATCGCGCTCTACAACTGCGACAGCTTCGCCGGATTGCCCCGCGAGCAATGCATTCCGCGGGCGCGTTAGCGCCGGGCCTCAAGCGCAAGGCGCAGGCCAAATGCGACGAACACGGTGCCGGTCAGGCGGTCGAGCCAGGGCAGAGTTCCGGGTTTGCGCAGCCACGCGAGCAGGGGCCGGGTGCTCAGCACCAGTGCCGCGAACCAGGCCAATCCGAGCAGGTTGTGGATCATCGCCAGCAAAACCGACCAGCCCAGAACATTGGCACCTGCTGGAATGAACTGTGGCAGGAACGAGACATAAAACACGCCGACCTTGGGGTTGAGCATGTTGGTGAGGAATCCACGCAGCAGCCAGTTGGGCCTGTCTGCCCGGTCCCCGGCGGAAAGTTCGATCGAAGCGCGCGGCGCACGGATCAGCTTGATGCCGAGGTACATCAGATAGAGCGCCCCGGACCAGCGCAGCACTTCGTAGGCAAGGTGCGAGGCCGCCAGCAAGGCACCCAACCCGGCGCCGACCAGCAGGCCCCACCCCAGGCAGCCGAACGCGATCCCCAACGCCGCAAGCATCGCCCGTCGCGCGCCCTCGGCGGCAGCCGTGCGCAATACCAGGGCGGTGTCCAGTCCCGGCGTGATCGTCAGCAGCGCCGCCGTCGCCGTGAAGGCCAGCAGCGCTGTCTGCGCGGTCATGTGCCGAACGCGCCACCCTCGCTTGCCAACCGCTCGAGCAGCGGCGCCACAGGCAAGCCGTGGCGTTTCAGCCCGTCTGCGATCTTGCCCAGCCCTTCGTGGTTGGCCCAGTACATGATCCCGCCGGTCCAGGCCGGCCAGCCGTAGCCGTTGAGCCAGACCAGATCGATATCGCTCGCGCGCTGGGCGATCCCCTCCTCAAGGATCAATGCGCCTTCGGAAACCATCGGATAGAGCAGGCGCTCGAAGATCTCCTGCTTGCTGACTTCGCGCTGGGTTACGCCGCTTTTCGAGGCAAAATCGGCGATGATCGCCTTGACCTCGTCCGAGGGGCTGCGCTGGCGGCTCTCGTCGTAATCGTAAAATCCCTTGCCGGTCTTTTGTCCCCAGCGCCCCACCGCGCAGAGCGCTTCGCGGATCGTCGTTACCTTGCCTGGATCGCGGTGCCAGCCGATGTCGAGCCCGGCGAGGTCGCCCATCTGGAACGGCCCCATAGGGAAGCCGAAATCGAGCAGGACCTGGTCGATATCGTAATAGGCCGCGCCTTCCATCAGCAGGGCATTGGCCTGCTCCTGACGCTTGGCGAGCATGCGGTTGCCGATGAAGCCGTGGCACACCCCCGAAACCACCGGCACCTTGCGGATCGTGCCGGCGAGCCGCATCACCGTGGCGAGCTGGCTGGCGCCGGTCTTGGCGCCGCGCACAACCTCAAGCAATTTCATGATGTTGGCGGGCGAGAAGAAGTGCATTCCCAGCACCGACTCGGGGCGTTTGGTCGCCTGGGCGATCTCATCGACGTTGAGGTAGCTGGTGTTGCTGGCAAGGATCGCGCCCGGCTTCACGATTGCGTCAAGCCGTCCGAAGACGTCCTTCTTGACCTCCATCGATTCGTAGACCGCCTCGATCACCAGATCGCAATCGGCCAGATCGTCGAAGCTCAGGCTGGGGGTGAGCCGGGCCATCGCCGCCTCTGCATCGGCGGCCTCGATCCGCCCGCGCTTGACGCTGGCCTCGTAATTCTTGCCCATCACCCCCACGCCGCGATCGAGCGCGGCCTGTTCGGCTTCGACGATGGTCACCGGGATCCCGGCGGAGAGGAAGTTCATCGTGATCCCTCCGCCCATGGTTCCGGCGCCGATCACTCCCACCTTGGCAATCGGGATCAGCGGCGTATCGGCGGGCAAATCATCGATAACAGCGCAAAGCTTGAGTGCGGCCTCGATATGCGCCTGCGCGCCGGGAAGGGGATCTGACACCTCGAATTCTCCTCAATTGACCTGCCGCTCGTAGCCCGCCCAATAGGGCGCGCGCAATTCGCGGCGCAAAATCTTTCCGCTGGGGTTGCGGGGCAGCGCGGCGATCGTGTCGACGCTTTTGGGCACCTTGAAGCCGGCGAGCCGTTCGCGCGCCCAGCCGATCACGCTTTCGGGATCGATGCAGCACCCAGGCTTGGGCACGCAAACCGCCTTGACCGCTTCGCCCCACCGTTCGTCGGGAATACCGATCACCGCCACTTCGAGCACGTCCGGGTGGCCGTAGATTCCGCTTTCGACCTCGGCAGGATAGACGTTCTCGCCGCCGGTGATGATCATGTCCTTGGCACGGTCATAGATGAAGACATAGCCGTCTTCGTCGAGGTAGCCGACATCGCCGGTCGCGATCCAGCCATCGCCGTCCATCGTGCCGGCGGTGGCTTCGGGCAGCTTCCAGTAGCCCAGCATGTTGTTGGACGAACGGGTGCAGATCTCTCCGATCTCGCCAGTGGGCAAAGCCCGCCCGTCGGGAGCGCGGATGATGACTTCGACCCCGGGAAGCGGTTTGCCCGCCGATCGCATCCGCTGGTTGCCCTCGACCGAGTGATCTTCGGGCGGCAGGGTGCAGACCGTGCCGGTGGTTTCGGTCATGCCATAGGCCTGGATGAATTCGGCGCCGAACATCGCAATGCACTGGCGCAGCAGCTCAAGCGGGATCGGCGAGGCGCCGTAAAGAATGTAGCGCAGGCGGCTGAAATCGGTGCGCGCGCAGTCAGGGTGGTTAAGCAGCAGCTGAAGGGCCGCGGGCACGATGAAGAAGCGGGTCACCCCCCGGTTTTCGACCGCATCGAACACCCGCGTCGGCTCGAACTCGGCCAGCACGATCCCCGGCAGCCCCGCCGCCAGCGCCATCACTCCCAGCCCGGTGCCGCCGATATGGGCGATCGGCATGGCGACCAGGATCGCCTCGTCATCGTCGAGCAGGGTGTAGGGGTGCGGATCGACCAGCGCGGCCTTTCTGAGGCCGAACAGGTTGCGGTTGGAGAGTACGGCGCCCTTGGGGTTGCCGGTGGTGCCCGAAGTATAGAGCTGAAGCACGGCATCGTCCGCGCCCGAAGCCGCGAATTCCTGCCGCGGGGCCTTGGCGAGCAGATCGCGCGCCTGCCCGGCGGTGTAGCAGGCGATCAGCCCGGGCCGCTTGCCCAGCGTCGCTGCCGCGCCCTCGAACCCGTCGCCCAGGAACAGCACCTTGGCCTCGGCATTGTCGATGATGAAGGCGGCTTCGGGCTCGGCCAGCCGCCAGCCCACCGGGACCATGACGATGCCCGCGCGCGCCGCGCCGAAGAACAGCGCGAAATAGGTGACCGCGTTCTTGCCGAACCAGGCGACGCGATCGCCCTTTTTCACGCCCAGCGCCAGCAGTGCGCTGGCCGCACGCGCGCTCGCCTCTTCAAGGCCGGCGTAGGTCAGCGAAAGGTCGTCCCCGTCGAGCGCCACCCCGTCAGGGCGATCCGCAGCCCAGAAGCGGATGAATTCGTCGAAGGTGAACAGATCCTTGGTGCGCTGCACCTGCGCCCGCAACCGATCGTAGGTTTCCTGATCCATCGCGCTCTCCCTCCCGGCAGCTTAACCGGGCGATTAAGGAGAGCAAGCGCAAAGCTGCCGTAGCGTCTATCCCGCCGCAGTCGCCACCAGCCGGGCGTAGAAGCGGATCAGGCTTTCCAGGTTCGTCAGCGTCATGTGCTCGTTGGTGCCGTGGATGATCTTGATCTCACCGGTGTCGAGCGCGATCGCCTGGAAGCGGTAGACGTCGTCCGAAACCCCCGCCATCGAGCGGCTGTCGGTCCCGGCCACCACCAGATAGGGCGAAACCGGGGTGCCGGGCCGGTCGGCCAGCGCGGCGGCGGCGATCAGGTTCCAGCCTGGCGAGGTGCTGGAGGAAACCGGGGTGGGCTCGCGCGGCTTGAGCCCGGTGAAATCGACAGTTACCGGCATGCCTTTGACCGAGGCACGGGCGCGTTCGAGCACCTTGGCCGAACTGTCCCACGGGGCAATGCGGTAATTGATCAGGCCATAGGCGCTTTGCGGCAGAACGTTTTCCTTGGGGCTGCCGCCAAGCATGGTGGGGGCGATGGTGGTGTGGAACATCGCCGCCGAGGCCGGACTCTTGGTGGCCTGCGCCTTGAGCAGGGGGCCGAACAGCCAGCGGTTGGCGATCGCCACCTTGGTCATGCCCCCGGCCCGGGCACCGAATGCCTCAAGCATCGAGGCGCCGGGGCCGCGCAGCTCGACCGGAAACGGATTGTCGCTGATCGCGATCAGCGCCCGGGACAGGTTGATGACCCCGGTTTCCTTGGGCGGGGCGGAGGAGTGGCCGCCCTCGGCCGGCGCGGTGACCTTGAGCGTGACATAGCCCTTTTCCGCCACCCCGATCATCAGCGCCGGGCCGTTGACGATCGGCGTGTCGGTAGTGATGAGGCCGCCCTCGTCGATGGTAAACAGCGCGCGGACCTTTTCGTCCGCCAGCACCTTGGCGGCGGCTTCGGCGCCGCTGCCGCCGACCTCCTCGTCGTGGCCCGATACCAGGATGATCGTGCGCTTGGGGTGAAAGCCGCTTGCCGCCAGCGCCTCGAGCGCCTCGAACAGTGCGACCAGCGAACCCTTGTCGTCGATCGAACCCCGCCCCCAGACCGCGCCCTCGGCGATCTCGCCGGAAAAGGGCGGGTGCTTCCAGTCCTGTTCGGTTCCGGGCGTCACCGGGACCACGTCCTGATGGGCCATGAGGATGATCGGCTGGGCAGCGGGGTCGCTCCCCGGCCAGGTGTAGAGCATGGTCTGGCCGATCAGCCGGCGCTGCATCGCGGCGTGGGCCTTGGGGTAGGTGGCTTGCAGCCAGGTCTGGAGCTTGCTCCATTCCTCGGCCTTGTTTTCCGCCGGGTCCTGGTTCGAGACGGTCAGGAACCGCACCGCCGCGCCAAGGTGACTGGCCGCGCTGGCAAGATCGAAAGCGGGTGCGGCGGCGACCTTGATGTCCGAACCGTCGCTGACCCCGGCGGGCGCGAAGGTCACCGTTCGCACTGCCAGTGCCCCGCCCAGCGCCAGCACGCCCAAACCCAGTCCCGCCACCCACTTTTTCATCGCGCGCCTCCCGTGGGGGAGGATGCTAGTCGCTGGCGAGAGGGCGTCAACCCGCCATCAGGCTGGCATTGCCCCCGGCGGCGGTGGTGTCGATGCAGGTGACCCGTTCGGTGGCGAAGCGGGCGATGTAGTGCGGGCCGCCGGCCTTGGGACCGGTACCCGAAAGTCCCTCGCCGCCGAACGGCTGGCTGCCGACAACCGCGCCGATCTGGTTGCGGTTGACGTAGAAATTGCCCACCCGCGCCCGCGCTTCGATCAGGCGGCGGGTGGCGTCGATCCGGCTGTGCAGGCCCAGCGTCAGGCCAAAGCCGGTGGCGTTGATATCGGCCAGAACCTGTTCCAGCTCATCGGCCTTGAAGCGCGCAACATGCAGCACCGGCCCGAAATGCTCCTGCTTGAGCTCGCGGATCGAGCCGATCGCGATCACCGTGGGGGCAACGAAGGTGCCGTGCTTGCACGATGCGGGAAGCTTGCGCTGCCACACCCGGTGGCCCACCTTTTTCATCGCTGCCACATGCCGATCGAGCTTGGCCTTGGCCCCGGCGTCGATCACCGGGCCGACATCGGTGGAAAGGTCTTCGGGATCGCCGATCACCAGTGCCTCGAAGGCACCCAGGATCATCTCGAGCATGGTATCGGCCACATCGTCCTGCAGGTACAGCACCCGCAATGCGGAGCAGCGCTGACCCGCGCTCTGGAAGGCGCTGGCGATGACATCGCGGGCAACCTGCTCGGGCAGCGCCGAGCTATCGACGATCATCGCGTTCTGCCCGCCGGTTTCGGCGATCAGCTGGGCGAGCGGGCCATCGCGGCCGGCGAGGCTGCGGTTGATCGCGCGGGCGGTCTCGGTCGATCCGGTAAAGGCCACCCCGGCAATGCGCGGATCGGAGGTCAGCATCGCGCCGACCGCGCCGTCGCCGGGGACGAATTGTACCACGTCCAGCGGCACCCCGGCCTTGTGGAACAGGTCGATGGCATGGCCAGCGATCAGCGGGGTCTGCTCAGCCGGTTTGGCCAGCACCGTGTTGCCCGCCGCGAGCGGCCCGGCTACCAGCCCGGTGAAGATCGCCAGCGGGAAGTTCCATGGGCTGATCGCAACGAACACGCCGCGCCCGTGCAGCGTCAGGCGGTTGCTCTCGCCGGTCGGGCCGGGCAGTTCCTCGCCCATCGGAGTGAATAGGCGGCGCGCCTCGGCCGCGTAATAGCGCAGGAAATCCACCGCCTCGCGCAGTTCCAGCACGGCATCGCCCAGCGTCTTGCCCGCCTCGCGCTGGCAGATCGAAAGGAACAGGTCGCGGTCCGCCTCGTAAAGATCGGCCACCTTTTCAAGCAGATCGGCCCGCGCCGCGCCGCCCAGCGCGTCCCAGGCGGGCTGGGCGGCCAGGGCAGTGGCAACGGCGGCATCGACGTCGGCGGCGGTGGCATCGCGGCATTCGCCGATCAGTATCCCGCTTTGCGGGGAAGCCACCGGGCGGACGGGGCTGGCCGCCGCCGTCAGCGTGGTCGGCTCGGCATGCCATTGGCTTACCTTGGCCAGCTCCCCCAGGACGCCTTGCAACGGTTCGCGCACCAGGGGATCGGCCAGGTCGACGCCCGCGCTGTTGGCCCGTCCGGGGAAAATCGCGCCCGGCAGCGGGATCGCCGGGTTGCGGCGCGGCTCCAGCGCCGCCAGTTCGGCCACCGGATCGCCGGTCAGCTCGGCCACCGGCACCTCGGCATCGGCCATGCGGTTGACGAACGAGGAATTGGCGCCGTTTTCCAGCAGGCGACGGACCAGATAAGCGAGCAGTTCCTTGTGCCCGCCTACGGGCGCGTAGATCCGCACCGGGGTGCGCCGCTCGCCCTCGATCCGTGCGAGTTCGCCATAGACGTCTTCGCCCATGCCGTGGAGGCGCTGGAACTCGAACTCGGCGTTCCCGGCCAATGCCTTGATCGCCCCCACGGTATAGGCGTTGTGGGTGGCGAAAGCGGGATAGATCGCATCGGGGGCGGCGAGCAGCCGCGCGGCGCAGGCAAGGTAGGAAACGTCGGTCGCGACCTTGCGGGTGAACACCGGATAGTCCCCGTGGCCGCCAACTTGCGAAAGCTTGATCTCGCTGTCCCAATAGGCGCCCTTGACCAGCCGGACCATGATCCGCCGCCGATGCCGCCGCCCCAGCGACACCACCCAATCGGTCAGCGGCACGGCCCGTTTCTGATAGGCCTGAAGCGCCAGGCCAAAGCCCTGCCAGCCGCCGCGGAACAGGTCGTCGTCGGCCACCAGCGCCTCGATCAGGTCCATCGACAGTTCAAGCCGCTCGGCCTCCTCGGCGTCGATGGTGAAATGGATGTCGGCATCGCGCGCCCTGGCCGCGAGCTCCTTCAGCACCGGCAGCAGCGCGTCCCTGGCGGCATCGGCGTGAAGGAAATCGTAGCGCGGGTAGAGCGCGGAGAGCTTGACCGAAATTCCCGGCGAGCGGACCACGCCCTGCCCGGCCTCGGCCGCAATCGCATCGAGCGCTGCGGCATAGGAGGCGCGGTAACGCTCGGCATCGGCGAGGGTCATCGCCGCCTCGCCCAGCATGTCGAAGCTGTGGGTCAGCCCCTGGCGGCGCTCGGGCGCAGCGCGGCTCAGCGCTTCGCCGATCGTGCGCCCGAACACGAACTGGCCGCCCAGGATCTTCATCGCCTGAAGCGTAGCCTGGCGGATCACCGGCTCGCCCAGCCGGCCCACCGCGCGCTTGAGCGAGGCGCCAAAACCGGCGGCCTGCTTCTGGTGCAGCACCTGCCCGGTCAGCATCAGCGAAAAGGTTGCGGCGTTGACGAAGGTGCTTTCGCTTTCCCCGACATGGCCCGACCAGTCGATCCCGGCCAGCTTGTCATGGATCAGGGCATCGGCGGTGGCGGGATCGGGCACCCTGAGCAGCGCCTCGGCCAGGCACATCAGGGCGATGCCCTCGTCGGTCCCCAGGCCATAGGTTTGCAGGAAGGCGTCGAGCCCGCCGGCCTTGCGCGCGCGCGCGCCTTCGATCAGCCGCGCGGCAATGTTCCGCGCCTCGCCATGGACCGCACTGGCAGGCGCGGCCTGAGCCAGCCGTTCGTCAAGGCAGGCTTCCTCGTCCATCCGGTAGGCAAGACGCAGTGCGGTGCGGTCAAGGGTTGCGGGCAAGCAATCGACTCCTGCTGGGAACGGCGCGGGGACATAGCACTGGTTGCAAACGAAACCAAACTCTCGCCGCGATGCGCCAATCGGGGACAACCTGCAAAAAGATTTAGGTGCCGTGGCTGCTCTCGGTGCCTTTCCATCGGGGCCTTGCCCGGAGTATGCGGAAGCCATGCCACTGCGCCCCCTTCATGCTGCCTTGCCGCTTGCGCTGCTTGCCGCGCCGCTGCTGGCCAACGATGCGGGAGGGGGGGCTGGCGATGCAGCGGGCGGGGATCGCTATGCAGGGGCCGTTGCGCGAACGGTCACCGCGCTGATCGAATACAGCACCTGGCCTTCGCGGCCCAATCCGCTCACCCTGTGCGTTGCCGGGGCGGTATCGCATGCCGGCCAGATCGAGGAGTTGCGGCTGTCCGATGGCCGCAAGGCGGTGCGGCGCAACGTCGCGCCTTCCGCTGCTGCGCTTGGCGAGTGCGAGGTGCTCTATCTCGGCAATATGGGGCAGCCGGCCATGCGCCAGCTGGTTGCCGCGGTGCGTGGCAAAGGCGTGCTGACCATCGCCGAAGCCGATCCCGATTGCCGCAGCGACGCGATGGTTTGCCTGATCTACCTGCCCGCCGGGCTGAGCTTCCAGCTCAATATCGATGCGGTCGCGCGATCCGGACTGCGGCTCGATCCGCGCGTGCTGCGCATGGCGCGGGGAGGCAGCTGATGCCGGCTCCTTGTGAATCCGCCTTGCCAACCCTGCGCGACATCCTCGCGCGGGTGCATTTGCGGCTGATCCTGTTCGCGGTGATCCTGGCTACCGCAAGCCTGCTGGTCAGCGGAGCGCTGGTGATCCGCAACTATTCGCAGCGCAATCTCGATCTGCTGGCCCACACGATTGGCTATACCGTTGAACCGGCACTGGTTTTCGGCGACGATCAGGCGGTTCGCGAGGGCATGATCAAGGTTGGCGGGGTGGTCGGGATCGACCATATCGAGGTGTTCGATCCAGCGGGCCGCCTGGTCGCGGACTGGCACCGGGGCCACACCGGGATGCCGCAATGGCTTGCGCACCGCGCCAACGCGGTGATCTGGCCGCATCCCTCGGTTGACCGGATCGAACGTGGCGGCACGGCAATCGGTGAAGTGCGCGTGTTCGGCAATTCCGGGGGGCTGGTGCGCTATGCGATCTCGGGGGCGATCATCGCGCTGTGCTGTCTTGCGCTGACAGTGATCGCGACCCGGATCCTGGCGCGACGACTGCAACAGGATGTGATCGAGCCGCTCGGCGCGGTCGGCACAGTGGCCCACATGGTGCGATCCGAACGGGCTTTTGGCCGCCGGGTGCCCCCTTCGGGGATTGCGGAGATCGATCACTTTGCTCAGGATTTCAATGCTTTGCTTTCGGAGCTTGAAGGCTGGCATGCCGGGCTGACCTCTGAGAATGCAGAGCTTGCCCGGCTGGCCACCCATGATCCGCTGACGGGCCTTGGCAACCGGGCCTTGTTCGAAAGAATGGTGGGCGAGGCGATCGGGCAGGCCGTGCGCTCGGGCGCGTCGTTCGCGGTGCTGTTTCTCGATGTCGACGGGTTCAAGGCGATCAACGATCAGCACGGCCACGATGCTGGAGACGCGGCGCTGCGCGAAGTGGCCGAGCGGCTGCGCGCCAGCGTACGCCATGTCGATTCCGCCTTCCGCATGGGGGGTGACGAGTTTGCGGTGCTGCTCGGACCCCTGTTCAACCGCGCTCACGTCGATGCGGTGATCGAGCGGATCGAACTGGCGATGGGGCAGCCGCTGCTGATCCCCGGCTTCGGCGATGCCAGCCTGGGGCTAAGCATCGGGGTGGCGCTCTATCCGGATGACGGCGTTTCGCCGCAAGACCTGCTCCGCAGGGCCGATGCGAAGATGTACAAGCACAAACACGATCGAAGAACCAACTTCGAGGGAGGAATGAATGATGCGTAAGTTCGCGGCTGTCGCAATGGCCGCATTGCTGGCGGCCTGCCAGACCGTGCCGCCGCAGACCGGGTTTTCCCCCAGGCAGGCAGCGGCGCTCGAGGAAGCGGGTTTTCACCGCGAGGGCGAAAACTACGAGCTCGGTTTGTCCGACAAGGTATTGTTCGAATTCGACAAGAGCGATCTGACCGGCGAGGCGACGCAGGTGATCGATCATCTCGCCGCGGTCTTCACCAGCGTCGATATTCATGGGGCGGGTGTGCAAGGACATACCGACGCGCTGGGATCGGACGAATACAACCAGAAGCTGTCCGAACGCCGGGCACTGGCGGTGCGCGGTGAGCTGGTTCGTGCCGGCTTGATCCCGGCAGAGGTGCGCGCCCAGGGCTTTGGTGAAACCCGCCCGGTTGCCAGCAACGATAGCGAAGAGGGCCGGGCGCAGAACCGGCGGGTGGTGATCGTGGTCACGCCTGCTGACGCGATCCCGCTGACCAACTGATTGTGCCCGGCGCGTTTGGCCTTATGACGGGGCGATGACCCAAGGGCCTTCGCGCTGGCAGTTCTGGATCGATCGCGGGGGCACCTTCACCGACGTGGTGGCGCGCGCGCCGGGCGGCGCGGTGCGCACCGCCAAGCTGCTGTCCGAAGATCCCGCCCGAAGCGACGATGCCGCCGTCGCGGCGATCCGCCAGCTGACCGGGATCGCCGAGGGTCCGTTGCCCGACTGCGACGTGCGGATGGGCACCACGGTTGCCACCAATGCCCTGCTTGAGCGCAAGGGCGAGCCCACGGTGCTGGCGATTACCCGCGGGTTTGGCGATGCGCTGCGGATCGGATCGCAGGAGCGGCCCGAACTGTTCGTGCGCAAGATCGTACTGCCCGAGCCGCACCACGCCCGGGTGATCGAAATCGACGAGCGGATCGGCGCCGATGGCACGGTGCTGACCCCGCTTGACGAGGATGCCGCGCTGGCGGCCTTTCGCGGGGCAGCGGGGGAGGGCCTGCGCTCGGTGGCGATCGTGCTGATGCACGGCTGGCGCCATGGCGCGCACGAGGCGCGGCTGGCCGAGCTGGCGCGGCAGGCAGGCTTCACCCAGATCTCGGTGAGCCACCGTCTGGCGCCGCTGATAAAGCTGGTGCCGCGCGGCGATACCACGCTGGTCGATGCCTATCTTTCCCCGGTGCTGCGGCGCTATGTCGATGGCTTTTCGGGCGAACTGGGCGGGCATATCCGCCCGCTGTTCATGCAAAGCTCGGGCGGGCTGATCGAAGGTGGGCGGTTTTCCGGCAAGGACGCGATCCTGTCCGGTCCCGCCGGGGGCATTGTCGGCATGGCCCGCACCGCCGAACTTTCGGGTGCGTCCAGGGTAATCGGCTTCGATATGGGCGGCACTTCGACCGACGTCAGCCACTATGCCGGGCGCTACGAGCGCGACAGCGAAACGCGGGTTGCGGGGGCGCGGATCCGTGCCCCGATGATGCGAATCCATACGGTCGCCGCCGGGGGCGGGTCGATCTGCCGCTTCGATGCCGGGCGGCTGGTGGTCGGCCCTGAAAGCGCCGGGGCGGTGCCGGGGCCGGCCTGCTACCGGCGCGGCGGCCCGCTGACGGTGACCGACTGCAACCTGATCCTGGGTAAGCTGGTGCCCGAACACTTTCCGCGCCTGTTCGGCCTGGGCGGCGATCAGCCGATCGACCGCGCGGTGGTGGAGGAGAAATTCGCCGCGCTGGCCGCGGAAATCCGTGCCGAAACCGGACAGGCGATGGCGAGCGAGGAAATCGCCCAGGGTTTCATCCGCATCGCGGTGGCCAACATGGCCCATGCGATCCGCCAGATCAGCGTGGCGCGCGGGCACGATGTGACCAGCCACGCGCTGGCCTGCTTCGGCGGGGCCGGCGGGCAGCACGCCTGCATGGTGGCCGATGCCCTGGCGATGGACACGGTGCTGATCCATCCGCTTGCCGGGGTGCTTTCGGCCTATGGCATGGGGCTGGCGAGCGAGGCGGCGGTGCGCGAGGCAGGCCTTGGCGCCGCGCTGGAGCCCGGGGTGGAAGGCGCGGTCGAGGCCTTGCGGGCGCGGCTGGCCGACGAAGCGGCGGCCCAGCTTGGCGCGGCGCCCAGCCGGATCGAGGCACGCCTGTTCGTGCGGCGCGAGGGATCGGAGAACGCGATCGAGCTGGAACCCGGCCCGGCACACGAACTGGCCGCCGCCTTCGAGGCCGCGCACCGGGCCGAATTCGGCTATGGCGGCAGCGGCGCGCTGGTGATCGACCGGTTGCGGGTGGAGGCAGTGGCGGAAGACCTTTCGGCCGGGCTGGTGCGCTGGCCTCTGCCTGCGGCCAGCGCCGCGCCGCTGGAGCAGGGCCAGTGCTATCTCGATGGCAGCTGGCGGCAGGTCGCGGTGCATGATCGCGCCGGTCTGGCCGCCGGGTTCACCGCACCGGGGCCGCTGATCGTGATCGACGCGCTGGCAACCACCGTTGTCGAACCCGGCTGGCAAGTGCGCGTCGATCCCGACGGCACCTTGCGGCTCACCCGGCACGCTCCGCGCGAAGGCGGCGTCGGTGCCGGAACCGCGGTCGATCCGGTCCGGCTGGAGATCTTCAACGGCCTGTTCATGGCCATCGCCGAGGAAATGGGCACGGCGCTGGCGCGCAGCGCCAGCTCGGTCAACATCCGCGAACGGCTCGATTTCTCCTGCGCGCTGTTCGATGGCGCCGGGCGGCTGGTGGCCAATGCCCCGCACATGCCGGTCCACCTCGGCTCGATGGGCGAAAGCGTGGCGAGCGTAATTGCGGCGCGCGGGGCGGGGCGCGACGGACGCGGGATCAGGCGCGGCGATGCCTATGTGCTCAACGCGCCTTATGCCGGGGGCACCCACCTGCCCGATATCACCGTGGTGATGCCGGTGTTCGTCGCGGGCGACGATGCGGCGCCCAGCTTTTTCGTTGCCGCGCGCGGCCACCACGCCGATGTCGGCGGAATTACGCCCGGCTCGATGCCGCCGACCAGCCGCTCGATCGAGGAAGAAGGCGTGTTGATCGAGAATTTCCTGCTGGTCGAGGAGGGGCACCTGCGCGAGACGGAAATGCGCGCGCTGCTGGGCGGGGGACGCTATCCGGCGCGCAACGTCGATCAGAATCTGGGCGATCTCGCCGCCCAGATTGCCGCCTGCCGACGCGGCGCCGCAGGGCTTGAGGCGGCCTGCGCCGAACACGGGCGCGATGTGGTGATCGCCTACATGGGCCACGTCCACGCCAATGCCGAAGAAGCGGTACGGCGGCTGGTTGCCCGGCTTGAGGACGGTGGCTTCACCTATGCGATGGACAACGGCGCGCAGGTCTGCGTCGCCGTCTCTGTCGACCGGGCGGCGCGCCACGTGACGATCGACTTTGCCGGCAGCAGCGCCCAGCTGCCGGGCAATTTCAACGCGCCCTTCAGCGTGGTTCGCGCCGCAGTGATGTATGTCCTGCGCACCATGATCGACGAGCAGATCCCGATGAACGAGGGCTGCCTGGCCCCGGTGACGATCCGCGTGCCTGAACATTCGATGCTGCGGCCAAGCTATCCGGCAGCGGTGGTGGCCGGCAATGTCGAGACCAGCCAGGTGGTGACCGACGCGCTGTTCGGTGCCTTCGGTGCCATGGCCGCCGCGCAGGGAACGATGAACAATTTCACCTTCGGCAACGCGCGCTACCAGTATTACGAGACCATCGCCGGGGGATCGGGCGCCGGGCCCGATTTCGACGGCGCCAGCGTGGTTCAGACCCACATGACCAATTCGCGCCTGACCGATCCCGAAGTGCTCGAAACCCGCTTTCCGGTTCTGCTGGAGGAATTCGCGATCCGCCACGGCTCGGGCGGGGCGGGCGCGCATCGCGGCGGCGACGGCGCGGTGCGGCGGATGCGCTTCCTCGAGGCAATGGAGGCGGGGATCCTTTCCAACCGCCGCCGGGTTGCGCCCTTCGGCCTTGCCGGGGGCGAGCCGGGCGCCACCGGAATCAACCGGATAGAGCGAACCTCAGGCGAAGTTGAGGTTCTCGATTCCACCGCCGGCGTGACGGTCGGGCCGGGCGATGTCATGGTGATCGAAACGCCGGGCGGGGGAGGGTACGGAAAATCATGAACCTGTGGGTGCTCTCGGGCATTGCGGTGATGGTCGGCGGCTTTGTGTGGCGGCTCAACCCCCTTGTGGTGGTGGCAGCCGCCGCTCTGACAACGGGGTTGGCGGCGGGGATGGATCCGCTGGCGATCCTGGCGGCCTTCGGCAAGGCGTTCAACGATACCCGCTATGTCTCGGTGATCTGGATCGTCCTGCCGGTGATCGGACTGATGGAGCGCCACGGCCTGCAGGAACGCGCCCGCGCGCTGGTAGCCGGGATGAAGGGCGCAACCCTGCCGCGCCTGCTCACCAGATATCTGCTGCTGCGCCAGATCACCGCCGCGCTGGGGCTGACCTCGATCGCCGGACACGCCCAGACCGTGCGCCCGCTGCTCGCGCCGATGGCCGAAGCCGCCGCCGCGCCGCGCGACCAGGCCGAGGCCGACAAGGTCAAGGCGCTGGCCGCCGCGACCGACAATGTCGGGCTGTTCTTTGGCGAGGACATCTTCATCGCCATCGGCTCGATCCTGCTGATGAAGGGCTTCCTTGAGCAGCAGGGGATCGCGCTGGCCCCGTTCGACCTGTCGGTCTGGGCGATCCCCACCGCGCTTGCCGCCTTCGCGATCCATGGGCTGCGGCTGTGGCTGTTCGTGCGGAGGCGGGGATGATCGGCCTGGCGCAGGTCTATCTGCTTGCCGGGCTGGCCTTTGCCGCCTTCGCGCTGCTTTCCGCGCGCGATGGCACCAACCCGCGCCGCTGGATCAACGCCGCTTTCTGGGGGCTGCTGGCGCTCTCGATGCTCGCCGGGGACCGGCTGGGCGATCTGGGCAACGGGGTGCTGGTGCTGGCGCTGGTCGGCCTTGCCGCGCGCGGGCTGGGGCGCGGGGCGCCGGACAGCGATGGCGAAGCGCGTCAGGCCAAAGCCGCTCGCCACGGCAACCGGTTGTTCCTGCTGGCACTGGTGATCCCGCTGGCCGCGCTGGGCGGAACGCTGGGGTTCAAACACTGGCCGGGGCTGGTCGATCCCAAACAGGTGACCTTGGTCAGCCTGTCGCTGGGGGTAATCCTTGCGCTGGCGATCGGCATGGCCTGGCTGCGCCCACGCCCCACAGAACCGCTTGAGCAAGGCCGCCGCCTGATGGACGCGGTCGGCTGGGCCGCGATCCTGCCGCAGATGCTCGCCAGTCTTGGCGCGGTCTTCGCTCTGGCCGGGGTGGGCGAGGTTGTCGGCCAGCTCGCCTCGGCCTTTATCCCCGAGGGAAGCCGGTTTGGGGCGGTGCTGGCCTATGGCCTGGGCATGGCGCTGTTCACGATGGTGATGGGCAATGCCTTTGCCGCCTTTCCGGTGATGGCCGCGGCGATCGGGCTGCCGCTGCTGATCCACCAGTACCACGGCGATCCGGCGGTGGTGGCGGCGATCGGTATGCTGGCCGGGTTCTGCGGCACGCTGATGACGCCGATGGCCGCCAACTTCAACGTGGTCCCCGCCGCGCTGCTCGATCTTGCCGACCGCAACGCGGTGGTCAGGGCGCAGGTGCCCACCGCGCTGCCCTTGCTGGCGGTCAACATCGCGCTGATCTGGTTTCTGGCCTTTCCATGAGCCGCCTTGACGCCAGCTTCGCAGCGCGCGCGATGGCCCTTACCCTGGGGCACCTGACGCGCGAATATCCGCACAAGCTCGATCATGTGATGGACGGGCCGCGCGATGTGCGTTCGCCCCGCGAACTGCACCCGATCTTCCATGGCTCGTTCGATTGGCATTCGTGCCTTCACGGCTACTGGCAGGTGCTGCGTCTGGCCCGGCTGTTTCCGGCGCTGCCAGAGGCCCGGCAGGTGCGCGATCTGGCTGCGCGGATGCTGACGGCCGAAAACTTCGCGGTGGAAACCGCCTATCTCGCCCGCCCCTCGGCGCGCGGGTTCGAGCGGCCCTATGGCTGGGGCTGGGCCCTGGCACTGCACAGCGAGATGCGGCGCCACGACGCGCCCTGGGCGCGGCATGCCGATTCCTTTGCAGCCGCCTTCGCAGCGCGGTTCAAGGCGTTCCTGCCTTTGCAGACCTATCCGATCCGGGTCGGCACCCACTATTCCTCGGCCTTCGCGATGGTGTTGGCGCTCGATTGGGCGCGGGAGAACGACGCCGATCTGACCGCGCTGATAGATGACCGCGCGCGCGCCTGGTTCGGCGCCGACCGCGCTTGTCAGGCGTGGGAGCCGGGCGGCGACGAATTCCTTTCCCCGGCGCTGACCGAGGCATTGCTGATGAGCCGCGTGCTGGGGCCGGACTTCGCCGCCTGGTTCGATGCGTTCCTGCCCCGCTGCGCGGAGGGAGAACCGGCCACGCTGTTCACTCCCGCCACCGTGTCGGACCGCTCCGACGGCAAGATCGCGCACCTCGACGGGCTCAACCTGTCGCGCGCCTGGTGCTGGCGCCACATCGTCGCCTGCCTGCCCGAAGCTCACCCCGCGGCACGGCGCACGCGTCAGACCGCCGAGAACCACCTCGCCGCCGCGCTTCCGCACCTCGCGGGAGACTACATGGGCGAGCACTGGTTGGCGAGCTTCGCTCTGCTGGCGCTTGAGGCCCCGGCGGGCTAATCGGTCAGGCGATGTCCGCGCTGTCCAGCCTTCCCGCGCCCGCGATCACCGTGTTCGAGCGGATGAGCGCACTGGCGCGCGAACACGATGCGATCAACCTGGGGCAGGGCTTCCCCGACATGGACGAGCCCAGCGAGGTGGTTGAGGCGGCGGTGCGGGCGCTGCGAGGCAAGTCCAACCAGTATCCGCCGATGCGCGGCCTGCCCGAGCTGCGCGCGGCGATTTCCGCCTGGTATGCGCGCGAGCAGGGGCTTGCGGTGGCCCCGGAGGAGATCGTTGTCACCTCGGGCGGGACCGAGGCGCTGGCGGCCTCGCTGTTTGCGCTGGTCCGCCCGGGCGATGAAGTGATCCTGGTTCAGCCGCTCTACGATGCCTATCTGCCGCTGGTCGAGCGGGCCGGAGGTACGGCACGGCTGATCGATCTGGCACCGCCCGACTGGTCGCTGTCGCTCGAAGCACTGGAAGCCGCGATCACGCCGCGTACCCGGCTGCTGCTGCTCAACACTCCCAACAACCCCACCGGCACCCTGATCGATCGTGCCACCCTTGAGGCGATCGGTGCACTGGCCGAACGGCATGACTTCTTCGTGCTGTGCGACGAGGTGTGGGAGGCGATGATCTTTGGCGGGCAGGGCCACGTCTCAC
>JAKOWQ010000007.1 GCA_029781465.1 Pseudomonadota bacterium | reverse complement strand
CCACCGCGCACTACCTGGCTTAATTGCCCGATTAAACAGACTTGCCGCCAGCCGCACGGCGCGCGATGATCGCTCCCCTCGCAGGGAGAGAATCATGGACAATGCCGTTTGCCGCCTGACCGGGTGCGAGTTTCCGCTGTTCGCCTTCAGCCACTGCCGCGACGTGGTGGTGGCGGTGAGCAAGGCGGGCGGGTTCGGGGTGCTGGGCGCGACCCGCTTCACGCCCGACCAGCTTGAGGAAGAGCTGGCGTGGATCGACGCCCATATCGATGGCGCGCCCTATGGCGTCGATGTGCTGGTGCCCGAAACGATCGACCCCCGGGTCGCGGAATTTTCCAGCAACGAACAGCGCGCCGCCGCCGTTTCCGATGCGCACCGCGCCTTTACCGCCGGACTGCTTGGGCAATACGGGGTGGCGGTCTCGCCCGATGAGGTGGTACATTACGAGGGCCGGGCCGGGATCACTCCGGAAAACGGCTATGCCCAGATGGAAGTCGCCTTTCGCCACCCGATCCGGCTGATCGCCAACGCCCTGGGGATCGCTCCGCCGGCGATGATCGCCGAGGGCAAGAAGCGCGGGGTGCCGGTGGCGGCGCTGGTCGGGGCCAAGGAGCACGCGCTGCGTCAGGCCGCCGCCGGGGTCGACATCATTGTCGCCCAGGGCGGCGAGGCGGGCGGGCACTGCGGTGAGGTTTCTACCCTGGTGCTGATCCCCGAGGTGGTCCGCGCTCTCAAGGACGCGGGATACGCCATTCCGGTGCTCGCCGCCGGGGGGATCATGACCGGCGCGCAGATGGCGGCGATGATGGCGGCAGGCGCCGAAGGGGCCTGGACCGGATCGGTCTGGCTCGCCACCACCGAGGCCGAGACCAGCGAAGCCTTCCGCGAAAAGATGATCGCCGCGCGCAGCCGCGATACCGTGCGCAGCCGCAGCCGCACCGGCAAGCCCGCACGCCAGCTCAAGACCGCCTGGCACGAAGCCTGGGACGGCGAGAGCAGCCCCGGCACCCTGCCGATGCCGCTGATGGGCATGGTTTCCGAACCCGCCTTCCGCCGGATCGAGAACGCGGTGCTGGGCGGCAACGAGGCGGCGCGCGATCTGGTCAGCTATTTCGTTGGCCAGGGGGTGGGGCTGGTCGATCAGGTGCGCTCGGCCCGTTCGGTGGTGATGGACTTCCGCGAGGAATTCGTCGAAGCCGTGGGCGGCCTTGTCGGCATGCTGGGAGAGTGAATTGGCCTATACCCTGATCACCGCCAACCGGAACTATTCCAGCTGGAGCCTGCGCCCCTGGCTGCTGATGAAGGCGCTGGGCATTCCTTTCGAGGATCGGCTGGAACCCTTCACCAAGCCCGACAATTATGAGGATTTTCGCGGTTTCTCACCCACCGGGCAGGTGCCGGTCCTGATCGATGGCGAACGGGTTATCCCGGATTCGCTGGGGATCGCGCTCTACCTCGCCGAACGGCATCCTGGCATCTGGCCTGGCGATGAGGACGCGCGCGTCTTTGCCCAGGGCGCGGTTGCCGAAATGCACGGCGGCTTCGGCCACCTCAGGAACGATTGCACCATGAATGTCGGGGTGCGGGTGGCTCCCAAGCCGATGAGCGAGGGGCTGAAGCGCAACATTGCCCGCGTGCGCGAGATTTTCGAGACCGGGTTGGAGCGGTTCGGCGGCCCGTGGCTGGCGGGGCGCGAATTTACCGCCGTCGATGCCTTCTTCGCGCCGGTTGCTTTCCGGATCCGCACCTATGGGCTCGATGTGGGCAAGGGGCAGGCCTGGGTCGACCAGGTCCTGGCTCACCCGGCGATGCGTGACTGGGAAACGCAGGCTCTGGCCGAGACTTGGCGCGAGGAAGCCCACGAGGCCGAACTGGCCGCCGCAGGAACCGTTACCGCCGATTATCGCGGCTGAACGCTCAGCCCAGCGCGGCTTTCAGATCCTCAACCAGATCGAGCCGTTCCCACGGGAACAGATCGCCCTCCGCCTTGCGGCCGAAATGGCCGTAGGCCGCGGTCTTGCGGTAGATCGGCTTGTTGAGGCCCAGGTGAGTGCGGATGCCGCGCGGGGTCAGCCCGCCGAGCCTGGGCAGGCCAAGGATGGCCTGCTCGATGGCGGCTTCGCTGACCGTGCCGGTATCGTGGGTATCGACATAGAGCGAGAGCGGCTGCGACACCCCGATCGCATAGGCGATCTGGATCGTGCAGCGCGTCGCCAGGCCGGCCGCAACCACGTTCTTGGCGAGATAGCGGGTGATATAGGCGGCGCTGCGATCGACCTTGGTCGGATCCTTGCCGCTGAACGCCCCGCCGCCGTGCGGCGCGGCCCCGCCATAGGTATCGACGATGATCTTGCGGCCGGTCAGGCCCGCGTCGCCATCCGGTCCGCCGATCTCGAAGCTGCCGGTGGGGTTGATGTAATAGACCGTGTCGCGCAGCAGCACCGGCGGGATCACATCGGCCACCACGCGCTTCACGTAAGCGTGGAGTTCGGCCTCCTTTTCGCCTTCGTCATAGCCGGGCGCGTGCTGGGTGGAAACCACCACCGCGGTTGCCGCCACCGGCAGGCTGCCTTCGTAGCGCAGCGTCACCTGGCTCTTGGCGTCGGGCTCGAGGAAAGGGGCCGCGCCCGAATGACGGTCTGCGGCCATCCGCTCAAGGATCTTGTGGCTGTAATAGAGCGTGGCCGGCATCAGATCGGGGGTCTCGTCGGTGGCGTAGCCGAACATGATCCCCTGATCGCCCGCGCCTTCATCCTTGTTGCTGGTGGCATCGACCCCCTGCGCGATGTGAGCCGACTGGCCGTGGAGCCGGTTGATGAATTCGAGGCGTTCCCAGTGGAACCCGTCCTGCTCATAGCCGATCTCACGCACGGTGCGGCGTACGGCCGCCTCGATCTCTTCCTCGGCGCCCGGCGCCCAGGCGCCGTCTTCATAGACCCCCTTGCAGCGGATTTCCCCGGCCAGCACCACCAGCTGGGTGGTGGTCAGCGTTTCGCAGGCGATGCGCGCTTCGGGATCCTTGGCCAGGAACAGATCGACGATCGCATCCGAAATCTGGTCCGAGACCTTGTCGGGATGACCTTCGGAAACGCTTTCGGAAGTGAACAGGTAGTCGGTGCGCATCGGATGATCCATATAACAAAAGCTTTATGTGCCTTGCGGTTTACCCCCGCGCACGGCGGCTGGCAACCGCCGAGAGCAGCAGCGCCAGCGCACCCCAGCCGAGCGAGAGCAGGTTGCCGAAGCGGGCAAAGGCCGTGGGTTCGAGCGGCGGCGGAATGCGCCCCGCCAGCACCCCGGCAACGTGCGAGGGCAGCGCTTGCAGCACCCGCCCGCGCGCGTCGATCACCGCGCTGATCCCGGTGGTGGTGGCGCGCAGCACCGGCAGGCCCTCCTCGATCGCGCGCATGCGGGCGTGGGACAGGAACTGCGGCGGCCCCCAGCTGCCGTACCAGCCATCGTTGGAGGGGTTGAACAGATAGTCGGGCCGGTGCCCGGCCTGGGTGACCTCCCCGGGGAAGATCACCTCATAGCAGACCAGCATTCCGGCCTTGCCCCACTTGCCGAGATTGAGCGTGCGCGGCCCCGGTCCCGGCCAGAACTCGATGTCTCCGGGCACGAACCGCGCGATCCCCAGCGGCTCCAGCAATCCGCGCATCGGCACATATTCGCCATAGGGCACCAGATGCGCCTTGTCATAGGAGCCGCGGATCGTGCCGCTGCCGTCGATCGCGGTGATCGCGTTGCGCGCACCCACCGCCTTGCCGCCCTGGATTTCCAGATCGACCGCGCCGGTCAGCAGCAGCGATTGCGGCCCGATCACCCGCCCGATCCGCTCACGCGCCAGCCTGGGGTCGGCGGCGTAGGTATCGAAATAGAAGCCTTCGGGATAACCGTCGGCCAGATACCAGGGAACGCCGCTTTCGGGCCACATCACCAGCTGTCCCTGCCCGGGTACCAGCTGGTGGGATAGCTGGGCCGCGCGCTGGAAGTTGGCCTCGTACATGTCGGGATCGTTGAGCACGTCCTGCGCGATGTTGGGCTGGACCAGAAGGAACGGAATCCCCGGCCCCTTTGCTTTTGCCGGAGCCGGCGCCACGGGCCAGTATTGCAGCACGACCGGCACCGCGAGCAGCGCCAACAGCCGCCGGTCCTGCCGGAAGCGGCCCAGGCCGATCCACCACAGCCCTGAAAG
>JAKOWQ010000003.1 GCA_029781465.1 Pseudomonadota bacterium | reverse complement strand
GAAGGAATCCCTTGCGATGACCAGACATCTGCTTCTTGCCGCGCTGCTGCTGGCAGCCGCACCGGCCCGCGCCGCCACTGCCGATCTCGCCGCGCTCGACCGCGCGGTCGAGCAGTTCACCGGAGTGCCGCAGGGCGGCCAGGGCGGGGCGGCGATGCCGATCGACCGGCGGCTGCGGCTCAATCCCTGCGCGGTGCCGCTGGCGCTGGGCTGGTATGGCGCGCGCCGCGATACGGTGGAGGTTTCCTGCCCCGCCCCCGGTGGATGGAAGCTCTACGTTCCCTTGCTTGCCCCCCGGGCCGAGATCGCCGCTGAGGCGATCGCACGGGGCGACGCGGTGACGATAAGCGTCGAGGCCGAAGGTCTCACGGTTTCGCAGCCCGGCGAGGCGCTTGAGGGCGGCGCGGTGGGTGCGTGGATCAAGGTCCGTGCGCTGACCGCGGGCGCACGGCCGCTGCGCGCGCGGGTGCTGCGCCCGGGGCTGGTCGGCATGGAGCTGCCGTAGAGCGGCATTTTCCTGCCGCGGGGTCTTAATCGGGCCGGGCCGCGACCGTCCTAGGCTGTGAACAGCAAAGCAGGAGCGGCACCATGCCACCCATCGACATCGGACCCGGCGGTCCCCAGGCGGCTCGCGCCCTTGGCGCGGTGGAAGCCCGGATCGCCCGTAACACCGCGGGAACAGTCAAAACCGGCCAGGCCGCCAGTCAATCGCCGGTGGCCGTTTCGGACGCGCTCGATCCCGGACCCGTTCCGGTTGATGCCGACCGGGTCGCCGAGATCCGCAAGGCGATCGAAAAGGGCACCTATCCGATCCTTCCGGCGAAGATCGCCGATGCGATGATCGCGGCGGGAATCCTGCTGAGGAGTGAGAAATGAGCGCCACCGGCGGGCTTCGCGACAACCTGCGGCAGATGATTGCCGTGCTGCAGGCCGAACGGCAGGCGCTTGCCGGGCTCGATCTCGATGCGATCATAGGCTGCGCGCAGGACAAGGTTGCGCTGTGCGGCACGCTCGATGCCTGCGGGCCGTTCGCGCCCGACCATTCACTCGACGAAGAATGCCGCGGGCTGCTCGATGCGGCGCGGCGACTCAACGAGGTAAACCGCCAGGTTCGCAACCTTCTCGCGGCCAATGTCGCGGCCCGGCTCGATGCCCTGACCGGCAGCCCGGCGCTCTACCGCACCGGGGGTGGCAGTACGCCCGCCTACCTTCTGGCCCAGCCGCGCGGCTGATTTGGCACGGGCCTTGCTGAACCCGGGACGAGACAATTCCGTCCCGGGAGTTCGGCGTGAGCCAGACCACACCGATTGCCACTGCCAGCCCAGCGCTTCGCCCCGAGGTTGAAGGGGCGATCCGCCGCGCTGCGGCCGCGACGGGGACCGACTTTTCCTATCTGCTGGGCCAGGCGCGGCTGGAATCGAGCCTCGATCCTTCGGCCCGTGCCGGCACGTCGAGCGCGGCGGGGCTGTTTCAGTTTACCAGCAGCACCTGGCTTGCCATGCTCGATCGCCACGGCGAGCGGCTGGGCATCGATCCGTCTGGCGGCGCGGCGCGCGCCGAGCTGCTGGCGCTGCGCTTCGATCCCCAGGCCTCGGCACTGATGGCGGGGGAGCTGGCGCAGGAAAACCGCGCCGCGCTGATCGGGG
>JAKOWQ010000002.1 GCA_029781465.1 Pseudomonadota bacterium | reverse complement strand
CGATACTGCTGGTGGGCCCGCATGGAAGCGGGTTCGCTACACGATGCGTGTCGATGTGCTCGACGCGACCGACGAAGTGCCCTCCGAAGCACCCGCCGCGCCCTGAAGGGGGCCGCTCAGCTCCCCAGCTTGATCAACGCGGTGGGGGCAGCGCCGCTGCGGGGGGTGACGTGCCATTCGAGCTTCTGACCGGCGGGATCCTTTTGCGGCCCTTCATCGGTGTTGTTGGCGAGGATCTGGCCGTCGGTTGTCAGCACCAGATGCCCGTCAAGCTGCGGCATGTTGGGGATGTCCTGTATGCCAGGATCCCCAGCCGCCATACCCGCGCCCATCGCGTTCATCCCGCCGTTGTTCGCGGCGGTGAAGGCCGGAGCGTCAAAGCGCACCGTGCCATCGTTGCGGCGGTTCAGCACCACGAAGGGCAGGGTCATCTGCACCCGTTCCATGGTCGGGAAAGTGAAATCGTAGTCGAGGTGGCCCGAAACCGAGAAATCGACATCGTAAACGCCGTCGCCCTTGTAATCGACCCGCTTGAACCCGGCCTGGCGGCGCAGACGGGCGGCGAGTTCCTCGGCGGCCTTGGGGTCGCTGGGATCGATCCCTCCCAGCATGGCGCGCATTTCCTCGGCTTCCTTCTTCTTCTTTTCGACTGCGGCCTTGTGTGCATCCTCCCATTCGGACTGCTGTTGGGCAAGCTCGTCCTTGGTGCATTCGCGCTCCGTCATGTCGTCATCGTCGTTGTAGCAGATCGAGGGTTCGAACTTGTCGTTTGCCGCACTGTCCATCTGCGCCAGTTTCGACAGACCAAGCAGGAAAATCTCGCCGCTGTAGGTATAGCTGAAGCGTCCGTCCTTGCGCAGATCGAGAGTCGAGGTGAACTTGCCCGGCAGCACCAGGCAGGCCGCCAGGGCCATCGAGAGCAGCACCGCCAGGCCAGCCGCGGCGAGGCGGCGCGGAGTGACATCGAGGTTCATCATTCGCTCTCCCTGGTGGCGACGGCGTAAAGCGCGATCGCGGCGGCGTTGGACACGTTGAGGCTTTCGATCGCGCTTGAGATTGGCAGGCGCGCGATCGCATCGCAATGCTGGATGATGTTGTGGCGCATTCCCTCGCCTTCGGCGCCGAGGACAAGCGCCACTGGCCCGGCGGGGAGGGCTTCGGCCAGGGTGGCGGTGCCTTCGCCGTCAAGCCCGATCCGCCAGTACCCCGCCTCGGCCAGCTCCTCGAGCGCGCGCGCCAGATTGACCACGCGCACCCATGGCACCGTTTCCAGCGCGCCCGAGGCGCTCTTGGCCAGAGTGCCCGATTCGGGCGGAGCATGGCGATCCTGCGTAATCAGCGCACGAGCGCCGAAGGCCGCGCACGAGCGCAGGATCGCGCCGACATTGTGCGGGTCGGTAACCTGATCGAGCACCACCACCGGGCGGGCCGGATCGCCATCGATCACCTCATCGAGAAACACGTCCTCAAGCGCGTCGCATTCGAGCACCAGCCCCTGATGCGGCGCATCGCGCGCGACCAGACGGGCGAGATCGGCGGGAGAGGCCCATTCGAGCGGAAAATCGCTCGGCAGATCGCCATCGAGCGAAGCCACGCCCTCGCGTGTGGCCCACAGCTTGCGGTGGCGGCGGTCGGGGTTAAGCAAGGCTGCCTCAACCGCGTGGCGGCCCCACAGTCTGACCGCACCGGTGCTGGCCCGGCCCGAGCCGCGCCCGCCCTGCATGCGCCCCGCGCGCCCGCGCAGGGCCCGCGAAGGTCGCTGGTCCGGGCGGCGGCTCATGTTGCGAATCCGGAATTCATGCCGCTTCCCTAGGGGATGGTGGTGGACAGGGCTA
>JAKOWQ010000432.1 GCA_029781465.1 Pseudomonadota bacterium | reverse complement strand
CCACCGCGGCCCGGCAAAACGCGACGTATTCGTTGTTCAGGCTCTGCACGCCCTGGGTGACGATGGTCGTCGCCGCCATGACCGCATCCATGTTCGCCTTCGCCAAGGCCGCCATATCGTTAGAGCCCTGTACCATGGTCTCGTTCATCGTCTCGCTCGCTGTCTGGAGTTGAGGGGGCCCCGCGCCCGACGAGGCCACTGCCCAGCCCCCGGCCGATCCGATCATCGCCGCGACGGCGCCGACCCGCCGCCATTCCGCCGCGATCCCCGACCCGGCCCGAAGCCACCTTGCTGCTCAGCCACCGTTGTTGCGTCGCAACATGCGCTAAGATGATATGATCACGACGTTTTGTCAATAGTTTCGTTGCAATGCAATTGCCGCACTGCACCGCAGCAAAGCTGGCCGCTGCGTCGATGGTTGCTGTGCCGGCAGGGGCGTGCGACGATGGCTGCTTCGCAGGCGCAGCAAGAGTGGCTGGCGATGACCTATTGTCTCGGTATCCGGATTCGTGACGGGCTGGTGGCCTTGGCCGATGGCCGGGTGACCAGCGGCAGCCAGATGGCCGCCGCGCAGAAGCTGACCATGATGGGTGGTGCCCAGGACCGCTTCTTCGTCATGACCTCGGGGCTGCGCAGCGTGCGCGACAAGGTGCTGACCTATCTGCGGCGCAACCACGACTTGTCGCGCGATGACTGCTTTCCCAGCGTGCTGGATGCGGCAACCGAGTTCACCCGCTGCCTGCGCCAGGTGGCGGCCGAGGACAAGGCGCATCTCGAAGCCGCCGACCTCAAGTTCAATCTGCACGCGGTCATCGGCGGCCGCCTGGCCCAGGATGCCGAGCCGGCGGTCTTCCTGATCTACCCCGAGGGCAATTGGATCACGGTCGACCAACGCATGCCGTATCTGTCGATCGGTACGACGGCCTATGGCAAGCCGATCCTGGACCGCGCGCTGAAATACGAAACGCGGATGCGCGACGCCCTGAAGCTCGCCTATTTGTCGTTTGATTCAAGCCGGTTCAGCTCGACCGATGTCGGTTTCCCGATCGATCTGCTGACCTACAACAACGAAGACCGCACTTGGCGGCAGACCCATTTCGAATATGACGATCTCCGCGACCAGCGGCTGTGGTGGAACCGCGAAATCACCCAGCTTGCCGAACGCCTGCCCGATCAGCCCTGGGTCGGCCGGCTGCTGCCCAGCGAGGCGCTGCGGCTGGCGGTGGTGCCGGACGATGGCGGCTGAGTCCAGCGGCGCCTGACCCCTGGGGGCGGCCTGGGCACATTGCGTTGGGCCGCGTAGCGCCGATGAAGTCCGGGTGGTCCGGGGCAAATGGCGATCGACGCCCCTGGCCCCCACACTGGCCAGACTGCCGGCGGATCGGCGCTGCATGGCCGGTCTGAGCG
>JAKOWQ010000394.1 GCA_029781465.1 Pseudomonadota bacterium | reverse complement strand
ACCCCCTATTCGTTTGGTTAGTGCGGTTGGTTAGCGCGCTCAGGCGGCGGCGCTGTCGCTGCCCGCGTCATCCGCATCGCTGACCACGCTGAGCGTGCGCTGGGTGCCGACGGCGATCTTCTTGGGCTTCATGGCTTCGGGTACTTCGCGGACCAGATCGATCACCAGCAGCCCGTCTTCCAGATTGGCGCCGTCGACGCGGACATAGTCGGCCAGTTCGAAGCGGCGCTCGAACCCGCGCTGGGCGATGCCGACATGCAGGTACTGCCCGGCGGGGGTCTCATCGCCCTTCTTGCCCTGGATCACCAGCAGGTTCTGCTGGGCGGTAATCTCGATATCGGCGGGGCGGAACCCGGCAACGGCCAGGGTGATGCGGTAGGCATCCTCGCCGCGCCGCTCGATGTTGAAAGGGGGGTAGTTGTCGCCGCTGTTGAAGCGGCCCTGGTTCTCGAGCAGATCGAACAGCCGGTCGAACCCGACCATGGTGCGGCGATAGGGGGTAAAATCAAAACGGTTCATGGCAAAATCCTCTTGGCTTGAGCAATTTCACATCGGTGGAACCCGCCTGCGCGGCGCTCCGGCTTGCGGCGTCATGCCCGTTGTGGCCCATGACACCGCACCAGAGATATGGTAGCCCGGCGCCGTTTCAAGAGGAGAGCCCATGTCCGCCCCCAAGATCGAGATCTACACCAAGTGGGGTTGCCCCTATTGCGTGCGCGCCAAGGCGCTGCTCAAGGACAAGGGCATGGTGATCGAGGAATATGACATTACCCTGGGCGGCCCCAAGCGTGCGGAGATGCTCGAAAGGGTGCCCGGCGCGGTCACCGTGCCGCAGATCCTGATCGATGGGCGCGCGGTGGGCGGGTGCGACGATCTCTACGCGCTCGATCGCGCGGGCAAGCTCGATCCCATGCTTGGGCTCTAGTTCGGATATGACCCGCATTGCCCTGTTGCAGATGAATTCGGGGATCGATCCCGATGCCAATGCCGCGCGCATCGTCGCGGCGGCTGACGAGGCGGCAGGGCAGGGGGCGGCGATGCTGTTTACCCCCGAGATGTCGGGATTGATCGATCGCGATCGCAACCGGGCCCGGGCGCATATCGTCCCCGAAGATCAGGACAGGGTGCTGGCGGCGGTGCGCGCGGCCGCGGCGCGGACCGGGATCTGGGTCGCACTGGGCAGCACGCCGGTGCTGCGCGAGGACGGGCGCTTTGCAAACCGGGCCTTCGTGATCGATGGAGCTGGCGCGATCGCCGCGCGATACGACAAGATCCACATGTTCGATGTCGATCTGGCCACGGGTGAAAGCTGGCGCGAATCCAACGCCTATGCCCCCGGCGAAGCGGTTGTGACCGTGGACACGCCGGTCGGGAAGCTGGGCCTGGCGATCTGCTATGACTTACGATTTCCGGCTTTATTTGAAGAGTTTGGCAAACTCTTCTGCGATGTAATATCAATTCCGGCGGCTTTTACCGTGCCCACCGGACAAGCCCACTGGCACGTACTGCAACGCGCCCGCGCGATCGAGGCCAGCGCCTATGTGGTCTGCGCGGCGCAGGTTGGCCTGCACGAGGACGGACGCTCGACCTACGGCCACTCCATGGTCATCGATCCCTGGGGGCAGGTGCAGCTCGACATGGGGGGAGTCCAGGCCGCGCTCGGCTTTTCCGACATTGACCCTGCGCGCATTGCCGAAGTCCGGGCGCAGCTGCCCAGCCTTGCCAACAAGCGCGAAATCCCCAGATTGACCGGGCAATGATCGTTTTTGACCTGCAATGCCGCCCACTGGGGCACCGTTTTGAAGGATGGTTCGGCTCTTCCGCCGAGTTCGAATCCCAGCAGGCGCGCGGTTTGGTGGCGTGCCCGCATTGCGGTACGCCGGAGGTCGAAAAGGCGCTGATGGCGCCTAATGTCGCTCGCAAGGGCAATCAGGGTGGTGCGACGGAGGGTAAGAGCCTGCCGGTAGCGCGGAGCGCTTCACTTCCGCCCGAGGCTCAGCAGGCATTGGCAATGCTGGCGCAGGTGCAGGCCGAAGCGCTCAAGCATTCGCGCTGGGTCGGAGGTGATTTCGCCGAGCAGTCGCGCGCGATCCATTATGGCGAGCGGGCCGACGAGCCGATCCACGGCCAGGCCACTGCGGAGGAAGCCCGCAGCCTTCTGGACGAGGGGATCGCCGTCATGCCGTTGCTGGTCCCGGCCGCGCCGCCGGACGAGTTCAACTGACAGTTGCGGGATGATCCAGCGCCGCGTAGAGCGCTGCGCGTGCGCCCGTAGCTCAGCAGGATAGAGCATCAGATTCCTAATCTGGGGGCCACAGGTTCGGAGTCGGAGCGTAGCGGAGACGGCCGCAGCGCAGCGTAGGCCAATCCTGTCTGAGGTTGTTGCGCGATCCCCGACTCCGCCCTAGAGGCACTTGCCGTGCGCCCGTAGCTCAGCAGGATAGAGCATCAGATTCCTAATCTGGGGGCCACAGGTTCGAATCCTGTCGGGCGCACCATCAATCCAAAGGTTAGGAGGCGGAGCGTAGCGGAGAAGGCCGCAGCGCAGCGCAGGCCAATCCTGTCGGGCGCACCATCCTACCAAATTCCGTTAAATGGTAAATTTTCCGCTTGAATAGCTGATTCAACTGTGATTCTTAGGCGTCATGCGGGGGAATCAACGGGAACCGAAGCTGGCGCGTGAAGGGGTGACCCAGGGGATTGCCCTGAGTTGCCTGCTTGTCATGGGCGGCTTGGCGCTTTTCGGCCCCTCTGGCTTGCTTGCCTGGAGCGAAAACAATCACTTGCTGAGCGAACGGCAAGTCGAGCTGAAACAGCTTGAGGCGCAGCGCGCCGAATTGAAGAACCGCGTCGCCCTGCTTGATCCGCGCCACGTCGATCCCGACATGGCGGGCGAGCTGCTTCGGGCCAACCTCAATGTCGTCCATCCCGACGAAATGGTGATGCTGCTCAATTGAGCCGGGCCTTGGGCAGGTGGGGTGGCTTTCATCGGGCCGGTTGTCACAAAATTCGTATGCGGCAGTTTCCCTAGGGGAAGGTTGCTCCTATAGGCTGGCCTGAACCGTCCAATCCCCAGGATACCAGTCAGTGGCAAGAACCGCTTCTTCCAAGAAATCCGCTCCGAAAGACACCGCGGCCGACGAATCCTTCGCACTGCGCAGTTTGCAGGAGGCGCATGCCGCCAAGCCGCGCTATCCGGCTTCGGACGATGAATTGCTGCACTTCTACGAGCAGATGCTGCTGATCCGCCGGTTCGAGGAAAAGGCCGGGCAGCTCTATGGCCTTGGCCTGATCGGCGGCTTCTGCCACCTCTACATCGGCCAGGAAGCCGTGGCGGTGGGTCTGCAATCGGCGCTCGATGGCGAGAAGGACAGCGTGATCACCGGCTACCGCGATCATGGGCACATGCTGGCCTATGGCATCGATCCCAAGGCGATCATGGCTGAGCTGACCGGGCGCGGCGCAGGGATCTCGCGCGGCAAGGGCGGCTCGATGCACATGTTCAGCACCGAGCACAAATTCTACGGCGGGCACGGCATCGTCGGCGCGCAGGTGCCGCTGGGGGCAGGGCTGGCCTTCGGGCACAAGTACCGCGAGGACGGCGGGGTCTGCATGGCCTATTTCGGCGACGGCGCGTCCAACCAGGGCCAGGTCTACGAAGCCTTCAACATGGCCGCTCTTTGGAGCCTGCCGGTGATCTTCGTGGTTGAGAACAACGGCTATGCCATGGGTACGGCGGTCAAACGGGGATCGGCCGAAACCCACTTCTACCGCCGCGGCACCGCGTTCCGCATCCCTGGCATGGACGTCAACGGCATGGACGTGCTCGAGGTGCGCGCCGCCGCCGAGGTTGCGCTGGAACATGTCCGTTCGGGCAAGGGGCCGGTGCTGATGGAACTGCACACCTATCGCTATCGCGGCCAC
>JAKOWQ010000391.1 GCA_029781465.1 Pseudomonadota bacterium | reverse complement strand
TCACCGGCATGTCCCAATCGAGCAGGATCAGGTCGGGCATGGCCAGCTTGCAGCGCGACAGCGCTTCCTCACCGTTCTCTGCCTCGATCACGGTATAGCCCAGGCTCTCGACGATCTGGCGCGAGATCCGGCGCACCACACGCGAATCGTCGACGATCAGGCAATTGCGGCTGACCGGGGCAGCGGCGACCGCTGGCTGCGGGGCAGACACCGGGGTTGCTTCGGCAAGCGGCAGCCGCTTGCTCGGAAAAGTCGCTGTCGCAGCCGGTTCGGGGGCGGGGGGAAGCTCGGGCTGGGGAATCGCGGCACGGCCGATTCCTTCGACGCCAGACGGGGAATTGATCCGCTTGATAAGATCGCGCATCGCCGCCTCCTTCAGCCGACGAGCGGAGCGGGCTCGCCGCTCAGTTCGCCGGAGGTCTTGCGCACGTGCAGGTAGGGCACCCAGACATCGCCGAAGTCGGCCTTCTGATACCACAGGTCGAGCACGTCATAGGACGCCCAGAAGCCGCTCGGCTCCTGCAGGCGGATGCCCTCTCCAATCCGGGGCACCGCGCTGAAGCGTAGGCGCTGCTGGCTCTGGTAGGTCTCGTTCTGGATTTCGACTTCGATCACGGCTTGCTTTCCCCCGCTTCAGCGGCAGTCCGTAAGGCCAAATACTTTCAGAATTCCCAAAACGGGCGCGCCCGGCGGGGAAAATGATTACCGCGCGCCTGCGGGCTTTCCCTGGCCGCGCTCAAAGGCCTCAAAGGCGTTGCGGGTCTTGAGGCTCGGCGCCTCGGTCCAGGGCTGGTCGGGCCAGCGGTGCTTGGGATAGCGGCCCTTCATCTCGCGCTGCACGTCCTTCCACGATCCGCGCCAGAACCCCGGCAGGTCTCGCGTGGTCTGGAGCGGCTTCCCGCCCGGATCGGTAAGCTTGAGCAGCAAGGGCTGCGGCGGCGAGCCGAAACCGGGGTGGCTGTCGAGACCGAACAGCGCCTGAACCCGCAGTTCCACGCTCGGTCCACCGGAATCGTCATAGTCGATCGCATGGCTGGTGCCCGCCGGTGACGCGAACTGGGCCGGAGCCAGCTGGTCCAGCTGTTGTTGCGCGGCCCAATCGAGCCGCGAGCGTAGCGCATCGTGCAGCCGCGCCGGATCGATTTCGTCGAGCCGCCTGACCAATATGGGGCCCAGCCAATGCTCCAGATCCACGAGCAGCGAATCTTCGGAC
>JAKOWQ010000386.1 GCA_029781465.1 Pseudomonadota bacterium | reverse complement strand
TCGAAGGCAAGGTCCACCGTTTCGCGGTGCGCGCCTATTTCGAGGATACAGACCTGTCCGGGGTGGTCTATCACGCCAATTACCTGCGCTGGTTTGAGCGCGCGCGTTCCGATTTCGTGCGGCTGCTGGGGATCGACCAGCGCGCCGCCAACGAGGGTGGCAAGGGTGCCTTTGCGGTTGCCGATCTGTCTATCCGCTATGCCTCTCCGGCCCGGCTCGATGATGCCGTGCTGATCGAAACCACCTGCACCGAGCTTGGCGCGGCAAGCTGCCGGATGCACCAGAAGGCGCTGCGCGAGGATGGCGCGCTGCTCAGCGAAGCCCGCTTCCGCATCGGTTTCGTCGCGCCCGATGGCCGCCCGCGCCGCATGCCCGATGGCTGGCGCCATGCCTTTGACCGGGTTCTTACCGAAGGATGACCATGACTGCCCTTGCCCTGCTTGCCGCCGCCGCCGAGGCGCCGCGCCATCTCAATCCGGTGAAGCTGTTTCTTGACGCCGATCCGGTGGTGCAGATCGTGATGGCCGGGTTGGTGCTGGCCTCGATCTGGGTCTGGACCATCGTGGTGTCGTTCTCACTGCGCGTGACGCGGGTGCGCAAGCGCTGCGACGCCTATGAGCGCGAATTCTGGAAGGCGGGCGACATCGAATCGCTCCAGGCCGACCATGCCAAGGCCGATGTTCCCTCGGCCAAGATTGCTGCCGCCGGGCTGGCGGAATGGCGGCGCTCGACTGCGGGTGGGCGCACGCCCGACCGTGAAGGCGCACGCCAGCGGCTGGCGCTGGTGATGGATACCGCTGTGGCACAGGAATCCGAGCGTCTGGCCGAGCGGCTCAACTTCCTCGCCACGGTCGGCGCGGTGGCGCCTTTCGTCGGTCTGTTCGGCACCGTCTGGGGGATCATGAATTCGTTCTTCCAGATCGGCCAGCAGCAGAACTCCTCGCTCGCGGTGGTCGCCCCGGGGATTTCCGAGGCGCTGTTCGCCACGGCGATCGGGCTGTTCGCCGCGATCCCGGCGGTGATCGCCTACAACCGCTTCTCGCACCGGGTCGACCAGATCGAAGCCCGCTTGCAACGCTTCGCCGATCGCTTCCACGCCAGCCTCAGCCGCGAGCTTGAAGGTTAGGAAGATGGCAATGGGTTCTCCTGCGAAGCGAACCAGGCGCCGCGGCCGCGCGCCGATGGGCGAGATCAACGTCACCCCGCTGGTTGACGTCATGCTGGTGCTGCTGGTGATCTTCATGGTCACCGCGCCGCTGCTCAGCGCCGGGGTGCCGGTCGAGCTGCCCGACAGCAACGCCGATGCGTTGGCGCAGACCCCCAACCCGGTCAATCTGACCATCACCCCCGATGGCCGCATCTTCATCGACCAGAGCGAGGTGGAGGAGGGCACCCTGGGCGGGCGGCTGGCGGTGCTGCCGCGCGGCGCCGACGGCAAGCCGCCGCAGGTGACGCTGCGCGCCGACCGCGCGCTCGACTATGGCCGGGTGATGGCGGTGATGGGCGAGCTCAACCACGCCGGGTTCAATTCAATCTCTCTGGTAACCAACGCGGCCGCCCCCGCGCCGGTCAGTGCCGGTTCAGCCGCAGCGCCATAGCCCCGGTTCGATGAGCGCCGCCACTCTCCGTCCCGAAGAACGCATCGGCCTGGTGGTCGCGCTGGCGGCGCATGCCGGGCTGTTCGCCTGGCTGGCCTGGACCAAACCCGCGCCGCCCCCGCCGCCGCCCGAGCGCATGACCGTGTCGCTGAGCGAGGATGTGGGCCTTTCCGCCACTTCGCCCACCCCGGCCCCCGAGGCCGCGCCCGACAAGGCGCCCGAACTCGGCGAAGCGCCGCCCAAGCCCGAACCGGTGGTCAAGGTCGAGCCGCCAAAGCCGCAGCCTCAGCCCAAGGCCCCGGTCAAGCCCGCGACCACGGTGCAGAAGAAGCCGCCGGTCACCCCGGCGAAGGCTCCGCCCAAACCGCAAAAGCCGCCCGCGCGGCCGAGCGGCGGCTCAAGCTTCGACAACGCGTTCAAGCCCGGCACGCCCGGGGCGCAGGGCAAGAACCCCAGCCAGAATGCCTCGGCCGCAACCCTCGGGCCGCAGCAGCAGAGCGCGCTGCGGGCCGCGATCATGCGCCAGATCAAGCCGCACTGGTCGGCCCCGCAAGGGATCGACGCCGAATTGCTTGTCAGCACGGTACGATTCCGGCTCGATCAGAACGGCAGGCTGATCGGGGAACCGGAACTGGTCAGCCAGAAGACCACCGTGGGCAACCAGCCCCAGGCCCGCCGCCACTTCGAACAGGCAGTGCGGGCGATCAAGCTGGCCCAGCCTTTCATTCTGCCGCCAGACTTCTATCCCTATTGGCAGACTGTGACATCGACCTTCGACAAGAGGCTTTCGCAATGAAACTCGTTCCGACCATCCTGCTCGCCGCTCTGCTGTCGGGCACCGCGATCGCCCAGGACGCCGCGCCGCCAGTGGCCCCGCCCGCCGAGGGCCAGGGAATTGACGTCACCGTGTCCGACGACAGCGATTGGCAGGATCTGGGCATCGCCATTCCCGCCTTCGCCACCAACGCCGATGTCGCCACCCAGACCAGCGCGGGATCGACCGGTCAGCTGGGGCTGGCGCTGGCGCAGGTGATAACCGGCGATCTCAAGAACAACGGCCTGTTCAAGCCGACCGGGCCAGAGCGGCTGCCGCGTCCGGAACTGGGGCAGATCCAGGCGCCGGACTATCCCACCTGGGCCGGTCGCCGTGCCGACATGCTGGTGCAGGGCTTCGTCCGCGCCGAGAGCAACGGTCAGGTGACCGTTGGGTGCTATCTCTATGACGTCGCGCTGAACCAGCAGCTGGGCAAGGCGGGGTGGACCGTGCCGCCCGGCGAATGGCGCCGCGCCGCGCACAAGTGTGCCGACATGGTCTATGCGCGGCTTTCGGGCGAGAACCCGTTCTTTGACAGCCGGATCGCCTATATCGCCGAAACCGGCCCCAAAGATCACCGGATCAAGCGCCTGGCGATCATGGATTCGGACGGGGCCAATCATCGTTATCTGACCACCGGGCAGGCAACCGCGCTGACCCCGCGCTATTCGCCCGACTACAAGGCGATCCTGTACCTGAGCTATTACAACGGCCAGCCGCGGATCTACATCTACGATCTGGAAAGCAACACCCAGCGGCTGCTGCTCAAGGCCAACAACCCGCTGTTCGCGCCGCGCTGGTCGCCGGATGGCAAGTGGGTACTCTATTCGATGGCGATCGCGGGCAACACCGATATCTACAAGATGCCCGCGGCGGGCGGCGCGGCGGTCAAGCTCACCACTTCGCCGGGCATCGACATCGGCGGATCGTTCTCGCCCGATGGCACCCGGATCGTGTTCGAAAGCGACCGCTCGGGCAGCCAGCAGGTCTATGTGATGAACGCCGATGGCACCAACCAGCACCGGATCAGCTTCTTCGGCGGGCGCTCGGCCACCCCCGAATGGAGTCCGCGCGGCGATCAGATCGCCTTCACCCACATCGCCGGCAATTTCCGCATCGCGGTGATGGACCCTTCGGGCGGCTCGCTGCGCTATCTGACCGATGCCTGGCAGGACGAGGCCCCGACCTGGGCCCCCAACGGGCGGATCATCCAGTTCTTCCGCACCGCACGCGGCAGCGGCAAGACCGGAGTGTGGCAGGTCGATCTGACCGGCCGCAACGAGCGCAAGCTCGAAACTCCGGTCGATGGATCGGACCCCGCCTGGGGGCCGCTGCGCCCATAATTCCGTTTGACACCATGACGGCAGTTGACCGAACCTGCCGCCAACCCAAGGAGACGATCATGCGCCCGAATCGCAGCCTCGCCACCATCGCCATGCTTAGCGCAGGCACCCTGGTGCTTGCCGCCTGCTCATCCAAGCCGCCCAAGCAGCTTCCGCCCGATCCGGGCGGGGCGGTTTCGACCAACACCTCGCAGGGCACCATGCAGCAGGGTATCGTCCCGGGCAGCCAGGCCGATTTTGCCCAGCAGATGATGGGCCAGGACACGATTTATTTCGAGACTGACAAGTACAATATCGACGCCGCCGACGAGATGGCGCTCCAGGCCCAGGCGGCCTGGCTGGCCCGCTATCCGGGCAAGCGCGCGACGATCGAGGGGCACTGCGACGAGCGCGGCACCCGCGAATACAACCTCGCGCTGGGCGAACGCCGCGCCAATGCTTCCAAGAACTACCTCGCCAGCCTGGGGATCGATCCGGCGCGGCTGACCACGGTCAGCTATGGCAAGGAGCGCCCGATCGCGCTGGGTTCGGACGAGGCGAGCTGGGCCAAGAACCGCCGCGCGGTGACCATTACCATCGATTGACGGGCTTGCGCCGGTCAGGCCCGATGACCTATCGCCGAAAGCGATGAGCCGGGCAAAGCGATCGAACGACTGGGGTTTTCCTCGCTGGCGCGGCTATGGCGGCGCGCGCGAGGCGGCCAGGGTGCGGCTGTGCGACCGGCACGGCTGCACCGAACCCGGCACCTGCCCGGCACCGAAAAGCCCCAACAGCCCCGATCGCTGGATGTTCTGCCAGCGCCATGCCGCCGAATACAACGCCGGGTGGGACTATTTTGCCGGCCTTGACGCCGAAGAGGCGGCCCAGCGCGAGGCGGACGAAACCCGCGACAATTCGGGCTACCGCGAAAGCGCGCACTACGGCTGGGCTACGTCGGGCGACGGCACCCGCAGCCGCGACGAGCTGCGCGCGCTCGACCTGCTGGAATTGACCCCCGACGCCGATTTCGACGCGATCAAGAAGAGCTACCGGGCCAAGGCCAAGGAGGTCCATCCCGATCTGCGCCCCGGCGACGAGGAAGCCGCCAGGGCCTTCCAGGCGCTCCAGCTCGCCTACGAAGTGCTTCGCGCCGCCGAGAAGCGGCGCGAGTGGAAGGGATAGGAAGCCCGCAGGTCAGACCGCGCCCAGCGCCTGCTCGAAATCGGCGATCAGATCGTCGGCATCCTCGATCCCGATGCTGATCCGCACCAGGTTGTCGGTGATGCCAAGCTGGGCCTTGCGTTCGTCGGGCACCGAAAGGTGAGTCATCGCCGCGGGCAGGCTGGCAAGCGTCTCGGTCCCGCCCAGGCTGACCGCCAGCTTGGCGATCTTCAGGCTATCGAGAAAGCGGAACGCCTCGGCCTCGCCGCCCTTGAGGTATAGCGAAAAGGTGCTGCCCGCCCCGGTGCAATGACGGTCGTAGATGTCCTGCTGGCGCGGATCGGAGATCATCCCGAGATAGCCGAGCCCTTCGACCTTGGGATGATCCTTCAGCCAGGCACAAACCTTGGCGGCGTTCTCGCCCGCCCGGCTCATCCTCAGTTCAACCGTCTCGAGGCTGCGCATCAGCATCCAGGCGGTGTTGGGATCGAGGATCCCGCCCATGGTGTTGCGCAGCATGCGCACCGGGGTCATCCACTTCTTCGCCCCCGAGACCGATCCGGCGACCAGATCGGAGTGGCCGCCGACGTATTTGGTCAGCGAATAGACCACGATGTCGGCACCGTGATCGATCGGGCGCTGCCACAGCGGGCCAAGGAAGGTGTTGTCGATCGCGATGGGGCACTCGGGGCCAAGCGCGGCATCGCGGGCATCGCGCACCGCTTCGACATCGACCAGCGCGTTGGTCGGGTTGGCCGGGCTTTCGAGGTAGATCATTGCTACCTTGCCGCCTTGACTGGCTGCTTGTGCCCTGGCCTTTTCCAGCACCGCATCGAGCTCCGCACGGGTAGCCCCGGCGGGAAAGTCGACATAGGTGATGCCAAACCGGCTCAGGGTTCTGGCGACGAAGCCTTCGCTGGCGGCATAGAGCGGGCCGGAATGGACAATCACGTCGCCGGCCGAAGCGAAAGTCAGGAACAGCACGCAGATCGCGGTCATCCCGCTGGAAAAGCACAGCGCCTCTTCCGCGCCGTCCCACACCGCCAGCCGCCCTTCGAGGATCTGCTGGTTAGGCCCGTTGAAGCGCGAATAGACCAGACCATCGGTGCCGCCGGGCACCTTGCCGGTGATCCCCTCGAAAAAGCGCTTGCCGTCTGCCGCGCTGGGAAAGGCAAAGGTGCTGGTCAGGAACACCGGCGCCTTCAGGCTGCCTTCGGACAGCATCGGATCGTAGCCGTGGCCCATCATCAGCGTGGCGGGCGAAAGTTCGTGGTTGCCGATATGGGTGATCGAAGCCTTGGGCTTGCGCGCGGGGGTATCTGCCATTTCCGGCATCCTTCCTGTGCTTGCGCCCCCAGGAAGGCGGGAGCCGGAGGAGCTTCGGGGGCGCTGGCGCGCCTAACCTCCGCAGGAGCGCATCTCCACCCGAACCCGGATGGAGAGCTGCATAACGGGGTGGAAAACCGATTTCAACCGCAACCGGTTGGCGCGCGAACCGCCCTCGTGCCGCCTACTTGGGCGAGAGCACCATCAGCATTTGGCGGCCTTCCATGCGGGGATAGGCCTCGATCTTGGCATCTTCGGCAGTGTCTTCCTGAACCCGCTTGAGCAGGTTCATGCCCAGCTGCTGGTGCGAAAGCTCGCGCCCGCGGAAGCGCAGCGTGACCTTCACCTTGTCACCCTCGCCGATGAACTTGTGGATCGCGCGCATCTTCACATCGTAATCGTGATCGTCGATGTTGGGACGCATCTTGATCTCCTTGATCTCCTGCGTCTTCTGGGTCTTGCGCGCGGCATTGGCCTTCTTCTGGGCCTCATACCGGTACTTGCCGACATCGAGGAACTTGCACACCGGCGGATCGGCGTTGGGCGATACCTCAACCAGATCGAGGCCGACTTCGGCGGCCTGTTCGATCGCTTCGCGGGTATACATCACGCCGATATTCTCGCCGTTCTCGTCGATGACGCGAACCTTGTCGGTCGTGATCATGTGATTGTAGCGGGGCCCGCTTTTCACGGGGGGCTGCAACATGCGCCGGGGTGGGGGTGCTATTGTACTCGCTCCTGTTGTGCAATTGGCTGTGCGCGCGTCCTTAAAGCGATTCTGCGGTTTGGGGAAGTGGGCGGAGAAATTACGCCGCTAGGCGCCACAACGGATACTGGACCAGCCTGCCCCTCACGCCAAGCAGGGCATCGACGCTGCGCGCCGGTTGCAGCGCGGCGATGATCGCCGGATCGGCCGCGTCCATTCCCCCGGTCAGTGCGCCGAAAGCCGGCAGCACCAGCTTGCGCTCGCTCGCCACCGCGCAGGGTCGGCTGATCGTGCGCCCGCGCGCAGCGATCCGCAGCTTGGGATGGTAGTGCCCGGAAAGCTCGGGCCGGGTCTCGCCCGGCAGCGCCTCGTGCCGCAGGATCAGCCCCGCGACCTCAAGTTCGGCCACCGCGATTCCCGCCGGAGCCCGGCCCTGATCGTGGTTGCCCGCGATCCACACCCAGTCGGTCGCGCGGGCCAGCGCGTCGAGCATTCCGGCGGCATGGCCCTCAAGCCGCAGCGCGCCATCGCCATCGTGGAAATTGTCGCCCAGACAGAATACCCGCCGCGCGCCCGTGGTGCGGATTGCTCCGGCGACGCGCTCCAGCGTCTCGCGGCTGTCATAGGGGGGAAGCATCTGCCCGAAGCGGGCAAAGAAGCTGGCCTTTTCCAGATGCAGATCGGCCACCAGCAGAGCATTCTCGCGCGGCCAGTAGAGCGCCCGCCCATCGACGAAGCAGAGTTCCTCACCAGCGAACGAAAAGGGAACCATGGCTTTCCCTTGCCGGATCGCTCCGCGCTTGGCAAGGGGCGGGGATGAGCGACTGGACACCCCAAACCGACCGCGCGCGCCTGTGGTTCGAAGCCCTGCGTGATCGCATCTGCGCCGAATTCGAAGCGATCGAGGCCGAGGCTGGCAGTGCCGCGCGGTTCGACTACCTCTCGTGGAACCGCGAGGAAGAGGGCAACCCCAACCCTGGCGGCGGCACCCGTGGACTGATGAAGGGCAGGGTTTTCGAGAAGGTCGGGGTCAACGTCTCGACCGTCCATGGCCGTTTCGCGCCGGGCTTTGCCGCCAGCATCAACGGCGCGGATGAGACAAACCCCGGCTTTACCGCCACCGGGATCAGCCTGGTTGCGCACATGGCCAACCCGCATGTCCCCGCGGTGCACATGAACACGCGTTTCCTCACCACGACCAAGGCTTGGTTCGGTGGTGGCGGCGATCTCAACCCGCCGCTCCCCTATGACGAGGACACAGCCGAGTTCCACGCCGAATTCAAGGCCGCCTGCGACGCGCACGATGCCACCTATTACCCGCGCTTCAAGGCCTGGGCCGACGAATACTTCTTCATCCCGCACCGCAATGTCGCTCGCGGGGTGGGGGGGATCTTCTACGATCATCTCGAGTGCGCCGACGAAGCGGCCTTCGAGGCCAATTTCGCCTTCACCCGCGATGTCGGAGAGGCGTTTCTGGCGGTCTTCCCCCGGCTGGTGCGCCGCCGCATGGGCATGAACTTTACCGCCGAGGACAAGCAGCGCCAGCTCGAATGGCGGGGGCGCTACGCCGAATTCAACCTGGTCTATGATCGCGGCACATTGTTTGGCCTGAAAACTGGCGGCAATGTCGATGCGATCCTGATGAGCCTGCCGCCCGAGGCGACCTGGAGCTGACCTGTCAGTGCGGCTTGGGCGGAGCCTCGGCCCCGTCCGCCAGCACTCCCCGTCCATGCAGCGCCTCGATCTGGGCGCGCCGCAGCGCGAGATAGTATTCGCGCTCGGCCACGTAGGGATCGTCGCTGGCGCGGAACTCCTTCAGCTTGGCATCGAAATCAACACGGTCGTTCAATGACTTGATCGTTCCCGAGCCGAGCGCATAGGCGGGCTTGCTGAACGGCGCCCCGGCAAGCCCGGGAAGGAACGACTTGTCGAGCCCCCAGCCCACCAGATCGCGCAGCGTGGTCGGGCCGATCAGCGGCAGGAACATGTAGGGTCCCGGGCCGATCCCGTAATAGCCAAGCGTATTGGCAAAGCCGTTCTCACGGTAGGGCAACTTGAAGGTCTTGGTCTTCGCCACGTCTCCCAGCCCGCCGACCCCCAGCGTCGAATTGATCGCGAAGCGCCCGGCGGTTTCCACCGCCTTGCCCGGCTTGAGCTGAAGCATGTAGTTCACGAAGTTGACCGGCTCGGTCAGGTTGCGCAGGAAATTCCTGAGGCCGCTGCGCACCGGGCTCGGCAAGCCCTTTTCATAGCCCTTGGCGACCGGCCCGATCACCGCATCGTCAACCGCGCTCACCACCTCATAGCTCTTGAGGTTGATCGCCTGGGCCGGATCCTGCGGCACTTCAGGCCGCGCGGTGACGACGATCGCGCTTTCGTCCGTGGCGGCGGGTTTGGCCGTCGAAGCGGCGGGCGGCGCGGGATCGGCAGGCGGGGGAGGCAGGCTGACCTGCGGACCGGCAAGCAGAAGGGCGGCAAGGGCAGCGCTGGCCAATCTCGTTTCCTCGTACTGGCGCGCCCGGCATTCCGGCGCGCTTCTCCCCCAAGGGGGATAGTGGCGCCAGCGTGCCGCAAATCAATGAGGAAATTGCCAACGCCGCGGTTTTCCCGCCCCGGCCATGGGCCAGAGTGCCACATCGACGCGGAAATCTCGCCTCAAGCCGCCTTGCCCCTTGCCGAATGCCCCGGCTTCCGCCCATCTAGGCGGCGATGCTGCGCCAATACGAACTGGTTGAGAGGGTCCTGGGCTATGACCCGCAAGCCGATGAGGCGATGCTCAACCGTGCCTACGTCTATACCGTGCAGAAACACGGCACCCAGAAGCGCGCCAGCGGCGATCCCTATTTCAGCCACCCGGTGGAGGTTGCCGGGCTGATGACCGAGCTCAAGCTCGATCAGGAAACCATCGTCACCGCGCTGCTTCACGATACGATCGAGGACACGCTCGCCACTGTCGAGGAGGTTGAGCGGTTGTTCGGCCCCGATGTCGCCCGGCTGGTCGATGGCGTGACCAAGCTCTCCAAGATCGAGGCGATGACCGAGAACGAGCGTGCGGCGGAAAACTTGCGCAAGTTCTTCCTGGCGATGAGCGAGGACATCCGCGTCCTCCTCGTCAAGCTGGCCGACCGGCTCCACAACATGCGCACGCTGCATTTCATCAAGAGCGAGGAAAAGCGCCGCCGCATCGCCCGCGAAACGATGGATATCTACGCCCCCCTGGCCGAGCGCGTGGGGATGTACGAATACATGCGCGAGATGCAGCTGCTCGCTTTCGAGCAGCTCGAGCCCGAGGGTTATGCGACGATCACAGGGCGGCTGGCCCAGATCCGCTCGAGCGAGGGCGGACAGGTCGATGCAATCGCTCTGGCGATCAAGCAGGCGCTGGCCGAAGCGGGGCTCAAGGTCGAGGTTTCGGGGCGCGAAAAGCACCCCTACTCGATCTGGAAGAAGATGGCCGAACGCCACGTTTCGTTCGAACAGATCACCGATATCATGGCCTTCCGGGTGCTGACCGACAGCGAGGCGGATTGCTACAAGGCGCTGGGAGTGCTCCACACCACCTGGCAGATGATCCCGGGGCGCTTCAAGGACTATGTCTCCACCCCGAAGTCGAACGGCTATCGCTCGCTCCACACCTCGCTGATCTACGAAAATTCGATGCGGATGGAGGTGCAGATCCGCAGCCATGACATGCACCGCACCAACGAATTCGGCCTCGCCGCACACTGGGCCTACAAGCAAGGCGACAAGCCCGACGGGCAGGTCGGCTGGCTGCGCGACCTGATCGAGATTGTCGATGCCAGCCACGATGCCGAGGAACTGCTCGAGCACACGCGCCTGGCGATCTACCAGGACCGAATCTTCGCCTTCACCCCCAAGGGCCAGCTGTTTCAGCTGCCCAAGGGATCGACCCCGGTGGACCTGGCCTATGCGGTCCATTCCGACCTTGGCTCTTTCGCGGTCGGGGCCAAGATCAACGGGCGGCACATGCCGCTGCGCACCGAGCTGGCCAACGGCGACGTGGTGGAAATCATCAAGAGCCGCAAGGCCGCGCCGCAGCTTTCGTGGCTGGGCTTCGTCGTCACCGGCAAGGCGCGGGCCGCGATCCGCCGCGCGGTGCGCGCAAAGGAGCGCCAGGAAGTGGCCGCGATCGGGCGCAAGCTGTACGAGGAAATCGCCGAGCGCCTGCCCAGCAAGATCGGCAAGAAGGCGCTACGCGAAGCGCTCAAGCGGCTCGAACTGACCAGCGAGCAGGATCTGATGGTGGCGATCGGCACCGCCAAGCTCGATGACCGCCAGGTTATGGAGGCGCTGGTCCCGGGCAGCACCGCCGGGCTTGCCGAGCCCGAGCACTGGCCCAAGCAGGAACGCGCGATCTCGATCCGCGGACTGACCGCCGGGGTGGCCTTTCACCTTGCCGATTGCTGCCACCCGGTGCCGGGCGATCGCATCGTCGGGATCCGCGTCCCCGACAAGGGGGTGGAGGTTCACGCGATCGACTGTCTGACGCTTGCCAGCGGGGTCGATGCGGACTGGCTCGACCTTTCCTGGGGCGATCGCACCACCGGCGCGATCGGGCGGCTGCGGATCGTGCTCTACAACCGCCCTGGCACCCTGGCCGAGGCGGCGGGGATCTTCGCAGGCAACCGCGCCAATATCGCCGCGCTGGAAAACTCCAGCCGCGACCAGCTGTTCTCCACCTACGAGGTCGATCTCGAGGTCAAGGATCTGGCTCATCTCACCCGGATCATCTCGTCGCTGCGCGCCAGCGATGCCGTGGCCGAGGCGGAGCGGATCTGAGGCGATGACGGCAATCCTCGGCCTCGACCACGTCCAGCTGGCGATGCCGGCGGGGGGCGAGGATGCCGCGCGCGCTTTCTACACCGGCTTGCTCGGCCTGCCCGAAGTGGCCAAGCCCCCCAAATTGGCCGCGCGCGGCGGGTGCTGGTTCGAAAGCGGTGCGGTGAAACTGCATCTGGGGGTGGAGGCCGATTTCCGTCCCGCGAAGAAGGCCCACCCGGCGCTGCTGGTCGATGACTTGTCCGCGATGATCGCCGTACTCGAAGCGGAACGGGTGGAAGTGACCCCCGATGATCCGGTCGAAGGCCGCAGCCGCTGCTTTGTCAGCGACCCCTTCGGCAACCGGATCGAACTGATGCAAGGCTGAGTAACACGGCAGGCCGCGCCAATTCGCTTCACGCAGAAACTGCAGAGTGGCGGCATTTGTGTGAACCCCTTCGAGCTCACCGCACCACCGAAGTCTAGACTTCCAGCACCGCCTCCACCTCATCCCCCTCGCACACCCCTTCGGCCTTGCGCACGGCGGCTTTGACCGGCAGCAGCCAGCCCAGCTCCCTGGATGGAAACAGCGAGGTCTTGAACACGCTGTCCCCGATCCGCGCCTCGACCTTGAGCGAGCCGAACCCGCCGATGCTTTTTTCCAGCCGCCGCATCAGCGCGGTGGCCGAAAGCGCCTCTCCCGCCTCGCCGTCGATGGTCAGGAAGTGCCAGGTGCCGGTGCCGCTCGAACTGGTCCAGCGCCACAGCTTGCCGGCATGGGTGAGGCGTTCGGTCACTTCGCCCTGCGCACCGGCACCGGGATGTTGCACAGGTCCGCGCCCCCGGCGGGGCGGATGAAGAACGGATCGCGCCGGTTGGCCCGCGCATCGGCGTAGGCGGCAAAGCTGTCGCTCTCGGTCGAAAGGTATTCGTAGGCCGGCAAGCCCTCCACTTCGCTTCCAGCGCGGATCGACACGATCGGGACGCGTTCTTCGGCGCTTTCATAGAACCCTAGCGTCCCCGTCCCGCGCGGCAGGCTGGAGAGGTGTTCGATCCCTTCGATCACCCGGCCGACCAGCGCGATGTTGCGATCGAGGTGGCGCGGGGCATGGCCGATCACCACATAGAGTTCGGCCCCCGATCCGGTATCGGGCGAATAGCCGCGCCCGACCCCGACCATGCCGTAGCAATGGACGGGCCAAACTTCGGCAACCTTGCGACCGGTGACTTCGGTATCGCTATCTTCGTGGCCGTGGCGCGGATTGACTGACAGGGCAGCGACGGGCCAGCCCAGTGAAAAACCGGACCAACCCTGGTTCCGAAAGGGTCCAGTTACTTCGACATGATTGACGTAAATATCCGACCAGTTCGAACGCGTGATCGCTGGGACGGTCTTGGGCAGGGTGTTCACTGGCCCAGCTCGGGCCGAAATTGCATATTCGCTCTCCGGCACCGCCACCAACCCGGCCGGCAGCTTCCTCGCCTTGGCCTTATCCTCCCCATCCGCATCGCCCCACTGCACCACGTAATTGTCCTGCACCCGGTTGATGCTCAGCCCGTCCCAGAATCGCGCCGCCGCCAGCTTGCGGATATTGCCGATCCAGCCTTGCGAAAACGGCGCGGGCATCAGCTGGATCACCACCCGGCGCTGCTTGCCCTTGGCATCGGGGGCGAGGTCCATCACCAGCAGATCGGACGAGGCGATCGCCACCCAATCGGCCTTGGACGTGGCGGCAACGATTTCCGACGGCGCGCGCGCCGGTTGGTCCTCGGCGATCACGGGCATGGCGATCAGTGCGCCAGCGGCAAACAGAAGTTTTCTCATCCCCGCAGACTTGCCGCCCGTACGGCGCCGCGCAAGTGCTATTCTACCGCCTGCTCGAGCGCGTGCATTGCCGCGTCGCTGAGGCCGAAATGGTGCCCGATCTCGTGGATCAGCACATGCGCCACCAGATGCTCCAGCGTCTCGTCGCCCCGCGCGATCCACTCGTCGAGAATGGGCGCGCGGAACAGCCGGATCCGGTCGGGCATGATTCCGCTCGGGGCCGAATGCTTGTCGCCCAGCGGCACGCCCTCGTAGAGCCCGGTCAGCTCGAAGGGATCCTCGATCCCCAATTGCGCAAGGGTCGCCGCATCGGCAAAGTCCTCGACCACCAGCCGCACCTCCCGAAGATGGGCCGCAAACGGTTCCGGAATGCGGGCCAGCAGCGCCAGCGCCAGGATCTCGATTTCTTCCAGCGAAGCAGGCAGGCCAAAGGCGCGTGTCATTCCGGCAAGGTGCCAGAGCGCACACGCTTGCGAAAGCGCCAAGTCAAGGCTAGGGCGCGCCATCCAGTGCATGCGGAGCGGTGGCCGAGTGGTCGAAGGCGCTCGCCTGGAAAGTGAGTATACGTCAAAAGCGTATCGAGGGTTCGAATCCCTCCCGCTCCGCCACCTGCCATTGATTTTCATTGATATTTTATCAGTGAGTGGCTTGGTTCCCATAACCGCTCCCCGATAGCGCGACTGCTTGAAGCCGGACAGCGCCGGACAAATCGGCTCGATGGCGGGGATGATCCGCGCCAGACGGTGGCCAATTCCGAGTGATTGGCAGTGCAGGCCCGGCAGTCCAAATCGGGCCGCGTTTCCGGTCCGCATGGGTGAGTAAATGGCCCCACACCGTACGCGACAAATCGCGGCTGAAAATGGCGGATTTGTGCGCCTCTCGGGCAATGGTCACTTCTCAATCACTTTGACTTGGTGGCGGGCGGGCACGTCAAATTCACGTAATCGGATCACAAAATGGCAGAAAACCGCCATTTCTGCATGGCTGATCGCCGCTGCAATGTGATTTGCCAGCGACTTGCACGGGGGCAAGGCCAAGCATGGCCATTTGCTGCCAATGAAGAGCGTGGCACCATGCCCCTTGATGGCATGGGATCGAATCAAGCGCCTATTGTTTGGTAGCAGTGCAGCGCCCGAAGCGAGCGCCGCCGATAGCGGCTGGTCAATCGGCAATCCCGATGCACGGCACCCTTATGCTATCGCGCCCGATCATCCAGCCGCCAACCGCTGGTTCAATGCCTTGGAGTTTCACGCCACATTCCAGTTGCGCACTCCTAAGCGCATCCTTGAGCGAAACGACACCACCATTCCATTGACTGACAAACCGCCTTCGGACTTCGAGCCATGGATG
>JAKOWQ010000385.1 GCA_029781465.1 Pseudomonadota bacterium | reverse complement strand
AAATCCTGCGGCTGCACAGCCCGGAACGAATCCGGGAAAGCGAGCACCGCCTTTCGATCGGGTTTAGGGGGGCGACACCGGCCGAGCCGGGCCAGCCGCTGGCCGCGCTGCCCGAACTGGTCTTTGCCGCGCGGGCCACGGCCAGCTTCCCAGGCGCCTTTCCGGCCTTGCAGTTGGGTGAGATCGATGCGCTCGCGGCCGAACGGGGCGAAAACTGGAACAGCCGCGCCGCCTTCATCGAGCGGATCATGCCCGAGCACAGCCATCGCGGCGATGCCGGGGGGGTTGCGCTGATCGACGGGTCGGTTCTGGTCAACGCACCCTTTGCCGAGGCCATGGGCGTGCTGCGCGATCGTCCGGCCCAGCGCGAGGTTGACCGGCGCTTTGTCTATATCGATCCGCATCCCGACGAGGTCGGGGGGCAGCGCCATTCGGATACCGCCGCGCCCGGCTTCTTCCCGGTGATCTTCGGTTCGCTCTCCTCGATCCCGCGTGAGCAGCCGGTGCGCGACAATCTCGAGGAACTCGGTCGCCGCTCGCGCGCCCTGGCCGAGCTCAAAGCGATCATCGAAACCCTGCGGCCCGAAGTTGAGGCGGCGGTGGAGAAACTGTTCGGACGCACGCTGTTCTTCGATCGACCGACGGTGTCCCGGCTGACCTCGTGGCGCGCAAAGGCGCAGCAGGCCGCGGCCGAAAAAGCGGGCTTTGCCTTTCAGGCCTATGGTCAGGTCAAGCTGGCGGGAGTGCTGGGGGACCTGGCCCGCGCGGTCTACCGTGCCGCGCCCGACTTGCGCCAGCCCGATCCGGCGGCGATTGCCGAGCACCTGGCCGCACATCTGGCAGCGCAGGGTCTGGACCGGGTTGCCGCAGCGAAAGGCGGGGCATCGGCAGAGGCGATCGCCTTTTTCCGCGAACAAGACATCGCCTTCCGCATCCGCCGTTTGCGGCTGTTGGGGCGGCGCCTGACCGAGGATTGGGACGATCTGGAAACCATCGCCCCCGATGCGCGCGAGGCAGCCCGCGATGCTGTCTACCGCGCGCTGGCACTCTACTTCGATCGCGAAAGCAGCGCGGCGCTGGGCAGTGACTTTGGCGAGGTGGCCCGGCAGGTGTTCACCGATCCGGGGCTTGTGCTTGCCACCATCGCCGCACGGCGCCAACTGCCGGCGACCGATCTGGTGGTCGATGCCCTGCTGGTCGAAAGCCTCGCCGGCCTGCCGCGCGAAGTGCGACGGCGGGTGATGCAGACCTATCTGGGTTTTCCGTTCTACGATACCGTCACCCTGCCCCTGCTGCGGAACGAGGAGGGAAGCGAATTCGAACCGGCCAAGGTCGATCGAATCAGCCCCGAGGACTGCCCTTCAATCCGCAGCGGCGGCGCCAATGCCACGCTGCGGGGCAACGAGTTCTACAGCTTCGGCGCCTTTTTCAGCCGCGCCTATCGTGAGAATGATTACCTGTGGGGCCGCCTTCACGGCGCCGAACGGATGATCGACCTGGTTGCCTCCGCCTTGCCACGCGGTCACACGTTCGACCCGGCCGAACTCGCCGCGCTCAAGCGCGAGGCGTTCCTGGCGGTGCTGGATGAAGAGGAAGGAAAGCTGATGGCGGAGCCTGGTTTGGTGGCGGGAATCAGGCGGGAGATTGAGCCATTGGGGCAGGATCGGGCGTGATTGCAGAATGGCCGAATACGACACCTTGGCATTCATTGCCTTTGGCTTGACGCGCGTTGCCCCAAGTCTTCGTAAAAACGAAGAAGGTAGCCATCAATGTCAGCAACAACAAATTGGCGATTGCCTCGTTCTATCGTTCCCTGCTGATACCAACGTTCCTCAACATCTGCGATAACTTCTAACTCGTGCATGCTCACTCGTGCACGAAGCACGTCTAGGTTTGAGATACGGATTTGCAGGTTGATTCCTCTGCCAAATGGCCGCTCAAGTGGCGCGGTCCTAAATCTCCGTCCCGGACCGTCGGCTTGTTGCAACATCAGGTGGGCGCAACCTAGTTGAATATACGCAAATGCTTCGTCGGGTCGCTCGAAGAGTAGGTCAAATCCGAAAACGCTTCGGTAAATGCTTAATGCGGACGCCAAGTCGGCAACATCAAGCTCGGGTACGAGGGCTGGGCATTCGATCATATTCATTAGCTTACCACAGGAATCGGGCAGTGTCCGTTCCCCCAACACGGCAGGCAATCACATTGGCCAAACGGCCTACGCCAACGGTCGCCGATCCAAGACGTTAGCGTCCGCGCTCGTGGTGTAATTTCCGGTGTAGGCGATGGTGTATTCCGGGGTGGGGCATGCCCCACCCCGGAATGCGGCGTCGCTGGTGGCCACCGGGTTCATCGTTATGGTGGAGTTTGCACACTTCAACCGTGACGAAGAGGAGTTCCCGATGACCGAGGACAGATTA
>JAKOWQ010000375.1 GCA_029781465.1 Pseudomonadota bacterium | reverse complement strand
CCCGTGAGTTTGTAGTAGGTGGCGCGGGCGAGGCCACGCAGCGCCCGCCGGAGTTTTTCCCCTGCAGCTATCGCCGCAAAACGCCCAATGCTCATCGCCTCATCGGCAAGCATCACGTCGGCAATGGCGATCCGGTCGCGCCACAGATGATCGATCATCGGGTGATCGGGGATAGCACAGGAATCGACGAGCTTGAGCCCCGGTTCGGCGAACAGGCGTTCGGTCGCCGCGAGGATCAGCAGCACGCCGGGCGAATATTTTGCGAATGCCTCGTCGTAGGCGATCTTGCCGAGCCAGGCGCAGTCGCCTTCGACGATGGCATAGAGGCTGGCGATGGCGCGGCCATCGAGCGTCAGCTGCCAGAAGCGCAGGGCGCCAGCGGCATGCAGGCTGGCACAGGCCTTGCCGAACGCTGGCGCCAGACCCGCCTGCATCTTGATCGCGGTGCCGGCCCGGCCCTTCCAGCCTGAAGCCTCAAGTTCAACGAGGGCTTCGGCATAGGGCTGGACGTCGTCGCCTGCGGCAAGGCAATCAATATTCAATTGGCCGCGTTCGGACAGCCGCGTCTTGAGGCGGCGGTATTCCTTGCGTTGCTTCCGATCGATGGCATTTTCAACCCAGCCTGCGAAGCTGTCCTCGATGCGGAGCGCGGCCCGTTCCCACGAGTCGAGAATCGCGAGGCGTGGCGTGGCGCTGCGCAGCGACGCCATGACGGGACCGTTGGCTGGAATGCCGCGTAGGAGCAGAGGTTGCCCAAGCCGCCCCAGCAGAGCGGATAGAGCCTGCGGCGCCTGTTCGCTGTCGAGATGAGGGGCACCACCCGGGGTCAGCGGTGAAATCCAGCTTTGGACGATGGCGGGCCAGCGGCGGCGCTGAACCGGAAGGGCCAACAGCAGATCCTCGCCAGCCGTTACCGTTTGCAGCGACACGTCAGACCGGCCAGCGAGCAGCGGTAGCAGCAGGTCCGGTCGCATCAGACCGGCGGGTGTCAGACTGCGGGC
>JAKOWQ010000371.1 GCA_029781465.1 Pseudomonadota bacterium | reverse complement strand
CTGGCCGGGTTCGATTACCGGCTGTTGCCGATCGTCAGCCTGTGCTGCAACGTGGTGGTGGTCAGCGGCAGCACGATGCGTTTTGCCCGGGCCAGGGTCGTGCCGTGGCGGCGCGCGCTGATGCTGGCGCTGATTGCCGCACCCTTGGCCTATCTGGGCGGACTGACCCCGATCAAGCAGGCGACCTTCCTGTTGCTGCTTGGGCTGGCGCTGGTCGGCTCGGGCCTGGCGCTGTTCCTGCCCCGGGCTTCGGACCGGGCGGCACAGCCGTCACCACTCGCCCGGTTCATGCCGCTGGCGGTTGCTCCGCTTGGCTATCTCGCCGGGCTGGTCGGGATCGGTGGGGGGATCTTCCTCGCCCCGCTGCTCCACCTGACGCGCTGGGCAAGCGCGCGGCAGATCGCGGCCACCGCCAGTCTGTTCATCCTGATCAATTCGATTTCCGGGATCGCCGGTCAACTGGCCAAGAACGGTGCCGAGCGCTTTGGCGAGGCATTGTTCGGGGCGCTTCCCCTGCTGATCGCGGTGGTGCTGGGCGGGCAGCTCGGTTCGCTGCTGGCGCTGCGCTGGCTGCCCGAACGGGTGATCCGCTGGCTAACCGCCGGGCTTACCATCTGGGCCGGAACCCGGTTGCTGCTCGACCAGTTCGGCGGCTGAAGGCGCGCGCGCCGAAAACCACCTGCGCAGGCTGCGCAGCGGCGCGGGATCGAACCAGTAGGCCACAGCCAGAATGGCGGCCGCGAAAACGGGGATTGCGGCCATCACGATCGTGATCCAGCGTGAAACGAACAGACCGCCGAGGATCGATACCGCGAGATAGGCAATCGCAACGCGCCGCAGCGCAACGAAACCGACCGCGGTCAGATCGAAGCCGGGTTCGAGCATGAACAGGAGCAGCAGCTGCGCGACAACCTGCGCCGCAACAAGCACCGCTGCAAAATACTTCCACTGCATGGTACCGCCCCAGGCGCGCTTTCGGGCGCGCTACCCGTCCGGGCCTTCCCCCTCACGCCGCTATAGCGCGAGATCATGGTGAAGAAAGTGGAAATGGCTCCCCGAGTAGGATTCGAACCTACGACCAAGTGATTAACAGTCACCTACTCTACCGCTGAGCTATCGGGGAGCAGCCCGTCAGGCAGGGGTGCGCCTATAGCAGCGTCAAAACGTTTGGCAAGCCGCCGCGGGGCGAAAAATCACGATTGGAACTGTTCGGCGAAAATCCGGTCTTCCAGCGTCTTGCCGGGATCGAACAGCAAGGTCAGCTG